>JAOPYS010000255.1 GCA_025964465.1 Thermoleophilia bacterium | reverse complement strand
AGCGTGGCCGCAACCGGCCGCAAGCTTCATGCGGCGTTCGCAAACCAATCCGTAGGGTAGTGACAATCCGTCTCGGAACCGTCTGGGACGTGGTGTGGGATCCGGTACATCGTGTACTGTCCCGGACACCGGTCGGGCGTACATCCGATCGGGACTCCGTGACACTGGGAAATTCGAGCCAATCGGCGCACAGCGCGAGGCTCGACCCATAATCGAAGGGGCAAGTGGGATGCGACTGAACAGCGCGATGCCGGCAACGGCACCGATGGCGAGTGCGGCGGCCGGGGGGTCGGGGAGCCTGCGCGTCGCGCAGATGAACCTCTGGAACCTGTTCGACACGGTCAACGACCCCAAGACGGGCGATGACGAGAGCACTCCCACCAAGGAGCAGTACGCCATCAAGCTCGAGAAGATCGCCAAGGCGATCGTCGAGCTCGGCACGCCCGACGTGGTGAGCATGAACGAGATCGAGAACGAGACGGTCGTGAAGGACCTGCTCGCTCGACCCGAGCTCAAGGACGCCGGCTACCAGTTCGTGGTCGAGGACCTCAACGACGAGCGCGGCATCCGCGTCGGCATGCTCTACAAGGGTGACCGCCTCGAGAAGGTCGGCGTCGAGCAGCCCAACCCGAAGTTCTCCTTCCCCGACGGTGGCAAGGGCCAGTTCGATCGCACGCTGCTCTACGCCCGTGCGCCGCTCGTCGTCGACTTCAAGCTCCGTGGCGCGGCGCAGGCCGCCGACGGTGCCGGCCTGCTCACCATCGCGGTCAACCACTTCAAGAGCAAGCTCGGTGGCGCGGCCCCCGAGGCGCGACGCCAGATGCAGGGGCAGTACCTGGGCGAGTGGCTCGACGCGCGCGAGAAGACCAAGCCGAACGCGGCCACCATCGTGCTGGGTGACCTCAACAGCGGCTACGGCGAGGGCGCGTACGAGAAGCTCACCAAGCGTGCGGACGGGACGATGCGGTTCCGCGACGCGCCGCTCGACGTGAAGGCGGAGGACCGCTACACGTACATCTACCGCGGCGAGAAGGACATGCTCGACCACGTGCTGGTCAGCGACGCCAAGAAGGACGCCATCACGGCGGTCAAGATCCTCCACGTCAACTCGCCCAAGGACGCGAAGAAGTCGCAGTGGGACCCGTCGGTCCTCGCCGGCTTCTCCGACCACGATCCCACCATCGTGGACTTCGACCTCGGCAAGCTCATGGCGGCCAACAAGGCCTGACCCACCCGCACCACACCACCAGCAAGCTCCTCGGGCCCCGTCACTGCGACGGGGCCCGAGCTTCTTCTGCACCCCCGGCGCGCCCCCCCACCCAACGCCCGCAGCTGACGCCCACAGAACCCGTCCGAAGCAACGAAGCACGGTCGGTATGTGCGCCGGCGGAGACGCCCGAGCCGCGGTCGGTGGAAGGGAGGCTTGTGGCGGCATGGATGCCGCCACAGAGGCGAGAGTTTCGTCGGACGGACGAAACTCAGCCGTGCCTCCCGAACCGACCGCGGCTCGGGCGTCGACCCCCCCCCAGAAGACACCAAGGCCGCGGTCCGAAGACCGCGGCCGGGTGTGTGGCGCGCCCCGCGAGGACGTGGTCCCCTCGCACCTCTCCATCACAGGTCGCGCCTGTGCCGCCTGACGAGCCTCCCAGTCGTCAGGCAGCCTTGGTGGCGGGGGTCGCTGCCCCTGCCTCCACCGCGGGCTTGTCACCCGCGGGAGCCTTGAGCACGCCGACGCTCGTCCATGCATCGGTCACCGCGGTGACCTGCTTGGATCCGGCGCCGAACAGCAGCTCCGCGGCCTTCACGGTCGCAGCCGCTGCGTCGCTGAACTGGGCGTGGTCCTTCATCTGCTCCGTGAAGCCGTTGTACCAGACCTTGCCCATCTCCTCGCGACCGATCTTCTCGGCCACGCGCACCGCAGCGAGGCTCGGGATCTCGGACAGGTCGTGCGGCTCGCCGCCCGAACCCTTCACGTCGCTCATGTTGTGGTACTTCTGCGGCTTGGACATGTCGCGCAGCGAATCGCCGGCCTTGCCGGGCGTGAACGCGTCCTCGCCGATCTGCCAGTCGTCGGCGTCGACGAGCGAGCCGACGACGTCGCCGAAGGACTCGTGCAGCGCGCCCTCCTGGCCGTCGAAGCCCATCTCGACCTCGCTCTCGAGGATGGCGTGGCCGGTCTCGTGCGCGATGATGTCGACCGCGTCGCCGAGCGGGCTGAACGTCTTGCCGTCCCCGTCACCGATGAACATCTTGCCGGCCTGGCCGTCCCAATAGGCGTTGTTCATCTTGCCGCCGAACTGCGGGTCGGCCGAGTGCACCTGGACCGTGAGGCCGGCGCCCTTGTTGTCGAGGCCGTTGCGCCCGAACCGCTCCTTGAGGAACGTCATCACCGTGCTGGCGTTGGCCACGGCCTTCTTCATGGTCTCGTCGGAGCCGGCCGCGACCTGCTCCGGCGTGAGCAGCTTGTTGCCGGGCTTGGAGCCGTCGATCGCGGCGACGCCGCCGGTGGTCATGGCAGCGGTGTTGGCCGACGGTGCGCCAATTGGACGAACGAAAGTCGTCATGAGGTGTCCCTTCCCTGTGTCCCTCCGCGCGGCCTCCCTGACCAGCGCGATGTGGAGGACTATGCAGGGTCCGGAGTCGCGTCGTCAACTGCCCATGATTGCGCGAACAAACGACGGCGTATCGACCAGAAGCTGAAAGATGTTCGGCGGTTCGGAGCGTCCCGCACGGCCGAAGGCGGCCGGCCCAGAAGACGCGAGAACCGGCGCGTGTGCGCCGGTTCTCGAGAACTGCCGATATCTGTCCCGCCCGGAGGCGGCCACGCTCACGCGTGGGTGTGGGGCAACGCTTCCTGCGCAGCCGTGAGCTTCGTGCCGGCCTGCACCACGGGCGGCGTCTGGAACGTGGTCTGCGTCACGGGCTTCATGAGCGGGCCGCCGCCGTTGGCGTTCGCGGAGATCGACTGCACGAGCTGGTTGAGCGTCGCGATCAGCTGCGTGAGGACCGCCTGGATCGACCCCGTGTCGGGGCCACCACCGGGCACGGCCCCGCCGCCGTTGACGCCGCCCACCGAGCCCGCGCCGGCCATCGCATCCATCATCGGGCACCCGCTGCTCGAGGGCGGGGCGATGTCGCCGCCACCCTTGGTCGGGGGCTCGACCTGCTCGATCTTCTGCGGAGCGGTCGGGCCGCCCAGCTGCGCCGTGGCGTCGATCCCCTTCTTGGGCTCGTCGCCCTTCTTGGGATCCTTGGGGTTGTTCAGGAAGTAGTTGACCAGCTGCGCCTTGCGCGTGTTGGCGTCGAGGTTGGGGTCCAGGCCGAGGTTCTTGTTGATCTTCGACTCGGCGCCCTTGTTGCCGTACTGCGTGAGCATGTGGCTGCCCATGGAGTGGCTGTCCATGAGGATGCGCAGGATGTCGGGGCGGTTGAGCTGCTTGGCGTAGTCGGCGGCCCGCGCCCACTCCTTGCGCTCGGCCGCGTTCTGGCCCGTGAAGGTGTTCTCCTGGTTGTTGCTCGCGCGGCCCGGGGCGATCTGGTCGATGCGACCGGCGCCGGAGACCATGTCGTCGTTGTTCGCAAGCTTGTTGGCGACGTCCGACGGGATGCCGGCAGCCTCGAGCTGCAGGTACGCCTTGATGCCGGTCATGGCGTGGTTGGAGCGCGCCCAGTTCGTGCCGTTCTCGTCCTTGGGGTTGGTGGCCCACTGCTCGAGCGTCTTGCCCGAGCCACCGACCGGCGTGGCGCGGATCTGCGAGCGCATCGCCTCGAGCTCGGGCGTCACCGAACCGTCGTGCTGGTCGATGAGGCCGGTCAGGTAGGCGACGCCGTTCCACACGGAGCCGTGGCCCGCGTCCTGCTGCGCGATGAGCGCCTTGAGCACGTCGGGGCGCAGGGCCTCGAGCCCGCCCATGCCGATGCTGACCTGGATGTCCTGGACGTAGTTGGGCTTGTCGTTGGTGCCCGCGACCGTCTTGGGGATGCCGTAGGCCGGGCGGTTCGCGTCAGCCTTCTTGAGGTTGTTCTGCTTCTGGTCGTTGCCGTTCGGGTCACGACCGGCCTTGTCCTTGAAGCCCTTGCCCTTCTCCAGGTTGAAGTCGGCGCCGGCGTCCGCGCCGAGGCTGCCCTTGATGAACTGGTTCGCGTTCGGGGGCGCCGCCGAGATCTGGTAGATGATGCTGTTCTCGTGACCGTGGCCCGCGTGGCTGCCCATCGCGGCGGTCTGTGCGGGCGCGGCCTGGGTCGGAAGCGTGTACTGGCTCGCGACCTGCGTCGTCTGGCCCGGCATCTGGTACTGCATGGGGAGGCCGCTGTACGCTGCCCCGCCGCCCTGCGTCGTCGACATTCCACCGCACATGATCGTCGTCCCCTCGTCGCGAAGGTGGGAAGTCGCTGCGATGTGGTGCGTCATCCGGTGTCCCGACCGGTTCGCCTCGCAGCGGTCCCACGTGTCCCTGCTTCCAAGGTGCGACGGAATCCGGATCGGCGCAACCCCCAACTCACAGGTTCGGTGGAAGAGGAGGGGTGCAGCGCCCCTGCGAAGACGCGGGCCCGGGCCCGAGGACCCGGGCCCGCCGCCCGTCGATCGATGGTGTTCCGCTCCCACGCGGAGCGCCACCGGTCGTGCTGCGCGTACGTCCCACCGCACGCACGGTGCGGGTGACGGCGCTGCACGTGGGCTCCCCTCCCACCTGTGCGCGCCGGTGTCACCCGAACTCTCGTGTCGTTCGCGGTGCGCCCGTCAGGCGGGGCGCTTCCAGCGCGGGTCCACGCCGACCGACTTCCACGCGTCGAGCACCGCGTCGACCTCGCTGCTGGCCGAGCCGCGCAGCGCGACCGCGGCGTCGAGGGTCGCGCGTGCCGCGCCGGCGAAGCCCGACCCCGAGTGGAGGTGGTCGACCAGTGCGGTGTACCAGATGCGACCCATCTCCTGGCGCCCGACCTTGTCGGCAACGCGCACAGCGGCGAGGCTCGGGATGCCCGAGTAGTCGTGCGGCTCGAGCAGCGCGCCCTTCGGCAGCTGGTCGACGCTGCCGAACCGGGGGTGCTCGAGGTCGCGGATCTGGTCGCCCGGCGTGCCCGGCGTGAACACGTCCTCGCCGATGCGCCAGTCGCGGTCGTCCGCGATCGATGCGAGGACGTCAGCCCACGACTCGTTGATCCCGCCCTGCTGCCCCTCGTACCGCAGGTTCAGCTCGGAGTCGACGATCGCGTGGGTGGTCTCGTGCACCATCACGTCGAGCGCCCCACCCAGCGGGCGGAACAGCTCGCCGTCGCCGTCGCCGAGGTAGACGCGCTTGGTGAGGTTGTCCCAGTACGCGTTGTTCATGTTGGGGGTGCCGTCCTCGTTGGGCGCGTGCACCACGATCCGGACCGGGGCTCCCTTGCCGTCCCAGCCGTTGCGCCCGAGGCGCTCGCGCAGGAACTGGTCGACGCGCAGCGCGTTGGAGAAGGCGGCGGAGATCGTCGGGTCGGCGTTCGCGACGAGCGCCGCACCCTCGACCGGCTGCTCGATGCCGGAGGACATGTCCCAGACCTCGACGTGCCCCTTCGCGGCCGCGATCGTCGCGGTCGGGATCCGGCCCGCGCTCGACGCGGACGGCGCGGCGGGCGCAGCCGCAGGCGCAGCTGGTCCCGGCGTGGCTGGCGCGGACGGCGCCGGAGGCGCGATCCCTCCTCGGACTGGCGTCACGGATGACGTCATCGACATTCCCCTCCCTCGGCGTCACCAGGGCTCCCATCCCCGGCGACGTGGTGCAGTCTGAACGGAGCGGAGGGGCGTCGTCAACCACACCGATCCGACCGGAAAATGACCGGATTCGGAGCGGCTGCGGTGGAGGATGTTCGGCGCACGTGGCGCGGGGCGGTCCGCCCGGACTAGCGGTCGTCGCGCGCGCCGAGCCCGGCGAGCGACTCGACGAGGCGCTCGAGGTCGGCACGTCGCTGCTCCACGCGCTGTCGGCTGGCGCTGGGCGCCCGGTCGACCTCGACGGTTCCCGCGCGCGCACGCGCACGCGAGGAAGTGGTCGGTGTGGCCGTGTCGCGGCGGGGAACGAACAGCGCCTCGTCGAGGCGGGCGATCGCGGCGGGGAGCGGTCGAGCCGTCATCGGCTGCGGTTCGTCGGCAGGGGCGTCCTCGATGGGCGCGTCATCGACGGGCACGTCCGCGGTGGGCGCGTCCTCGCTCGACGCGACCTCGACGGGCGTGGCCTCGGCGCTCGGGGCGGTGACGACGGCATCGTCCTCGTCCACCGGCAGGGGCGGGGCGACGGCGAGGAGCGGGGCCTCGACGGTGGCCGCGACGACCGGCTCCGTCTGGCCCAGGAGGATCGGGAGGCGGCCGAGTTCCCACGCGGCCTGCGACGCGGCCTCGGGGCCCAGGCGCGGATCGGGGTGCGGTACGGAGCTGTCCACGGGCTCGGTGGTCTCGAGCTTCGGCGCGTCGAGCGGTGCCTCACCGTGGGCGACCACCTCGGAGGTCGGCACGTCGACCTCGTGGACGACCTCGAACTCGACCTCGTCGGCGAGGACCTCCGCCTCGACCTCGACCTCGACCTCGGGCTCGACCTCCGCCGCGACCTCCGCCGCGACCTCGGGCTCGACCTCTGCCTCCGCGACGATCTCGACCGGCGCGTCGACCGGCTCGTCGGGCGCTGCGTCGACGCCCGCGTCGAGCGCCTGGTCCCACGGCCCGGCGACGAGTTCGCCCTCGGCGAGGGCGGGCAGCTCCGTCTCGACCGAGGGTGGCACGTCACCGAACACGGATGCTGCGAGCGGTGCCGCGATCGTGGGCGGGGCAGTCGGCTCGGGCGCGGCGGCCAGCGGCGCCGGCATCACCGGGGCGGGGCGCGTGGGCTCGGGCACGCGGACGGGATCGGATTCCGGCACGCCTGCGAAGGCCGCCGTCGGATCCATGGGGAAGGCCAGGTCGGTGGGGAGCAGCAGCTCGGGCGTCGGGGGGACGTCCGCGGGCGCAGGTGCGGTCGCCTCGGCGGCGGGCGCCACGAGCTCGGTCGCGGGCTCCACTGCGGTCGGCTCGACCGTCGGGTCGACCTCGCGGCCACGGGCGAACAGCCGACGTCGTCGCGCGCCCGCCTCGCGGGGCTCCTCGGACGTCGCGCGAGCGGACTTGCGGCGCTGCTTGGCGCGGGCCTTGGCCCGCCGTCGGCGCTCGGCCGCGTCGAGCTTGGGTGCCTTCGCCGCCGGTGCCGCGGGCGTCGTCGTCGCAGGCTCGGTCGCGTCGTCGCTCGCATCCGCGACGGCGTCGACCTGCTCCGAGGGAGCGGGGCTCGCCGCGGACTCGAGGCTGGCGACGGCATCCGCCACCGGCTCGGGCATCTCGATCGCGGCGGGCCGTGCGGGGGCGTCCTCGACCGGCGCCGGCGCGTCGGGCGTCGCGACCTCCAACGAGGGCGCCGCGAACTCGCGCCCAGCCGAACCGAGGTCCAGGGAGGGCGGTGCGGGAATCGGTGCGGGTGCGGGCACGGCGTCGAGGGACGTCGTCGCGACGGCGTCGGCCCCTGCGGGTCGGCTGCGTCGCTCGGCCGGCATGGGCGCACCGGCGACGGGCGTCGCGCCGGTGAGCCGGGCGGGCATCCGCAGCGGGCCGTTGGTGCCGCGTGCGGCGGCATCGCCTCGCGGGCGCTCGGACCGGGCCGGGACGCTCTCCGCGACGCGCTCCTTCACCATCTGCTCGACGGTGCGGTGGATCTCCGGGGGCAACGTCGCCGGCGTCCGCTCGCGCATGTGCACGGGTGTGCCCCTGCGACCGCTGAAGCGCCACGTCGGGCGTGGCGTCGCGGGACCGGTCTCATCGGGCGGCTGCAGTCCAGAATCCGTCATCCCCCCACCTATGCCCCCGCACTGCGGTCTCCATGCATGTGACGACGCGGCTCCGTGTCGGTTCGCGGTCGGATCCCCCCTCGGATCGGCGCGCTGGACGCCGCCGTCGCGTATGCTGCTCCCATCGCAGGCCGACCTGCCTTGCCCCAACCGCGCCCCCTGACGGCGCGGCTGCGACCCAAGTCGCACACCGGGGCCGGGCCGCACAGACCGAAGGAGGCAGTCAGGCGATGAACGAGTACGAGATCATGCTGCTCACACGCACCGACCTCGAGGACACGGCACGAACCGCCGTCGTCGATCGAGCCCGGGAAGCGGTGACGTCACACGGAGGCACGTGGGGCGAAGTGGCGGAGTGGGGTCGCAAGAAGACCTCCTACCCCATCCAGAAGCTCACCGAGGCGCACTACCAGGTGCTCGAGTTCGACGGCACGGGCGAGACGGTCGACGAGGCCGTCCGCGTGCTGCGGATCACCGACGGCGTGCTGCGCGTCATGGCGACCAACCGCGTCCCGGCGTACCCCGAGGGTGCGCGCGAGGCCCTCGAGCGCGTCAGCGACGAGGAGTTCGCGGCTGGTCCCAAGGACCGCGGCCGTGGTCGTGGCGGGCCCCGTGGCGGTGGCGGCGGGCGCGGTCGCGACCGCGACTGACACGTCACCTGACACGTCGGTCCGGTGTCGCCGCTACAGTGCTGCACAGAACCCGATCCACCCCTGAGAACCCCAGGAGCTCCGCATGTCCGACCTGAACCGCGTCACCGTCGTCGGTCGCCTCACCCGCGATCCCGAGGTGCGCTACACGAGCGGTGGCATGCCGATCGTCAACCTGGGCCTCGCCGTGAACGGCAAGAAGAAGGACCCGACGTCCGGACAGTGGACCGAGGTGCCCAACTTCTTCGACGTGGTGATGTTCGGGGACCGGTTCGAGAAGCTGGCGTCGCACCTGGAGAAGGGTCGACGCATCGGCATCGACGGCAGCCTCCGCTGGAGTTCGTGGGAGACCGACGGCCAGAAGCGGTCGAAGGTGGAGATCGTCGCCGACGAGCTCCAGTTCCTGGACAGCCGTGGTGAGGGTGGCGGCGAGGCCGGCGGCTTCGCGGGCGGCGCCCAGCGCGGCGGCTTCGGCAGCACCGGTGGCGACGTCGCCCCCGACGTGTCGGACTTCGTGCCCGTGGGCGCGGCGACCGCCGACGACGACGACATCCCGTTCTAACATTCATTTCGAGGAGTACCGAAGATGGCACGTTCCAGCAAGCCGGCCCCCCGTGGCGGCAGCAAGCGCAACGCACGTGAAGAGGCCCGCGCCAAGCGCAAGGGCTGCATGTTCTCGCGCAACAAGATCGACCAGATCGACTACAAGGACTACGAGGTCCTGCGCGTGCTGATCACCGAGAAGGGCAAGATCCGGTCGCGCCGCGTGACCGGCCTGAGCCGACGGCACCAGAACCAGGCCGCTGCGGCGATCAAGCGGGCGCGCGAAGTCGCCCTGCTGCCGTACGCCGGCGCCCCGGGCGCCTGATCGAGCGCCCGGTGGGCGTCGACACGACACCCGTCACCGACGAGCCCGCTGCCGCTGCCCCGATGGGCGCGGCGGCGGGCTCGTCGCACGTTGCGCCATCGCCGATGGCCGACGCACTGCGCGCGCTCGTGTGTGCGCTGCTGGTCGCCGTCAGCGCTGGGTCGCCCGCGTCGGCGATCCTGGTCGCGCCCTTCGTGCCGGCGCTCGTCGCGATCCGCCTCGTGCGTGCGCGCCGCGGGCGGACGCGGTTCCTCGTCGCCGCGACCCTGGGGTCCATCGCCGCGGCAGCGCTCGTCGCGCCCGAACTGCCGGGCAGCGTGCCTGCGGCGATGGCGTTCGCGGTCGCCATGGCGGTGCTGCTCGTGCCGGCCCTGGGGATCGTGCACGAGCGGGCGGCCCGCCCTGACCCGGTGGTCGCGGTGCCCCTGCCCTGGCCGGAGCCGACGCTGCGCAGCGGCCTGGCCCCGACGGTGCTCGCGTGGAGCGTTGCCGTGGTGGTGGTCCTGGGGCTGGCCGCGGCGGTGGTCGACTCGTCGGTGCGCGGCATCGTCCGGACCGAATACAGCGAGGCGCTGCGTGAGTGCCGCAGCGGTGGCGCCCTCGAATCCATGGGCGCGCAGTGCGACCAGCTGCGCGACCAGCGCGACACGATGCTCGACCTGCTCGACGGTCGCGTACCGATCTTCCTCGGCGTCTTCGCGGCGACCGTCGCCGTCGGCGCAGCGGTCACGACGCACCCGGTGGTCCTGGCTCGTGCGCGGCGTCGGTCGAGCCGCGTCCGTCCGCCCTTCCGTCTGCGGGAACTCGAGGTCCACTGGTCCGCCGCGTACCTCGTGGCCGCCGGCATCGTGGCCTGGCTCGCCACGGACGGGGACCCGGAGGCGCTCGAGTGGGTCCGGGCCGTCGGGATCGGGCTCGGCACCCTTGGCGCCCTGCTCCTGTCGACTCAGGGCGTCGGTCTGCTCGCGTGGCTGCTGACAAGGCGGCGCGTGCCCGGGTGGTACCGCGTCTTCCTGGTGTTCGCCGCCTTCGTGGCCATGCCGTTCGTCCCGCCACTGCTCTTCGGCCTCGGCGTGCTGGACCAGGCGCTCCACCCGCGCCGACGGGCGCTGGCATCTGCTACCCTTCCGGATCGCGGCTCCGGGAGCTGACGACGGCCCCGACCACCTCGGTCGACCGACGTCGAGCTCGCCCGGGAGAGCAGATTCCCGCACTGCGGAAGGACGGGCCCCCGGGTCGCCTCCGTCGTGCGACCACGACACGGAAAGGCGCCACCCCATGCAGGTCCTCCTCAAGTCAGACGTCGACCACCTCGGCTACAAGGGTGACGTCGTCGACGTCAAGCGTGGCTACTGGCGCAACTACCTGCGCCCCCGCAACTTCGCGGAGACCGCCACCGCCGAGAAGGTCCGCGAGCTGACCGAGGCGATGGAGCGACGCCGCTCCGTCGACGCCAGCAACGCCGGCGAGGCGAACACGCTCAAGGAGCTGCTCGACCGCACCACGGTGACCGTGTCGGCCCTCGCCACCCCGCAGGGCACGCTCTTCGGCTCGGTCGCGGGCCCGGAGATCGCCCGCGTGCTGGAGGCCACCCGCAAGCTGCGCCTCGACCCGAAGAAGGTCGTGCTCGACGAGCCGATCAAGGCGCTCGGCACCTTCCAGGTGCCCGTCGACCTTGGCCACGGCGTGAAGGCCGAGCTCACCGTCGAGGTGGAGGAGAGCAAGCTCTCCGCCCAGGAGATCGCCCGCCTCGAGGCCGAGCGCCGCAACGAGGAGAACGCCATCGAGGCCGCGCGCCTCAAGGCCGAGGCCCGTGCGGCTGCCGGCAACGCGCCCGCCGCGCCCGCCGAGGGTGAGGACGGCGAGGCCGCCGAGGGTGACGCGGAGGCGACCGACGCCGACGCCGTGGACGCGGACGCCGGCGACGACGCCGCTGCCGACGCAACCGCCGAGGCCTGAGCATGGCTGACAACTCCGCCCCGGGCCGACGGCCCGAGGGCGCGTCGAAGAACGCCCGCGGCACGGGGTTCGGCGAGGATCGTCCGCGCCTCGACGCCCCCTCGCACCTGCCCCCGCAGAGCCTCGAGGCCGAGGAGGCGATCCTCGGCGCGATGCTCGTCAGCAGCTTCGCCGTCGAGGTCGCGATGGACCTGAAGTTGCGCGAGCGCGACTTCTACCGGCCCAGCCACCGCACGATCTTCCGCGTGGTGCTCGAGCTGGCCGAACGCGACGCCGTCGACGAGCTGACCGTCGTCAACGAGCTCAAGCGCCAGAACGTGCTGGGCGAGGTCGGCGGCGCCGCCGCGGTGATGACGCTCGCCGAGCGCGTCCCCGCCGTCGCCAACGCCCGTGCCTACGCGCAGGAAGTCATCGACCAGGCGACCCTGCGCGGCCTCGTCGAGACCGGGCACGAGATCGCCCGCCTCGGCTACGAGCACCCCGAGGACCCGCCGCGCCTCATGGACATGGCCGGCGCCCTCGTCAGCGACCTGTCCCAGGCCCGCGCCGGTGGCGAGTTCATCGACGCGTCCGAGCTGCTCGGGCCGATCTACGACGAGCTCACCGAACGCGCCGAGACGGGCGTTTCCGCCCTCGGCCTGCACACGGGTTTCCACGACTTCGACCAGCGCACCGGCGGCCTGCGCCCCGGCAACCTCGTCGTGATGGGTGCCCGTCCGGGCATGGGCAAGTCGGCGTGGGTCATGAACGTCGCCGAGAACGTCATCCTCGAGCAGGAGGGCGGCGTCGCCGTCTTCAACCTCGAGATGACGCCCGTCGACCTGATGACGCGCATGATGTGTTCCGTCGCCAAGGTCAACTCCTCGCGCATCCGCACCGGCATCCCCGAGGAGCACGACTGGCCGCACCTGGTCGACGCCGTCGGTAAGCTCATGAAGCCCGATCGGCTCTTCATCAGCGAGGCGCGCGAGCTCACGCCGATGACGCTGCGCGCACAGTGCCGGCGCCTGCACCGCCAGCTCAAGGACAAGGGCGGGCTGCGCCTGGTCATCATCGACTACCTGCAGCTCATGGACGGCGGCAAGCGCTTCGACTCGCGCACGAACGAGATCACCTACATCTCGCGCCAGCTGAAGAGCCTCGCACTCGAGCTGGAGATCCCGATCATCGCGCTGTCGCAGCTCAACCGCTCGGTGGAGAGCCGCCAGCCGCCGAAGCCGAACCTGAGTGACATCCGCGAATCCGGCGCGATCGAGCAGGACGCGGACATCGTCCTGTTCCTCTACCGCCCCGACTACTACATGAAGGCGGAGACGCCCGTGGAGTGGCAGGGCAAGGCGGAACTGATCGTGGCCAAGCACCGCAACGGCCAGCCCGGCAGCGCCATCCTCGGGTTCCTCGGGCCGTACATGAAGTTCGTCAACCTCACGCAGGAGGCGGTGCACGAGGCGCGGGACAACCGTCCCGGCACGCCGGGCGCCAAGGCTGCCGGAGCGTCGGTCGCCGCGGCGGCGGGCGGCGGCACTGCGGTAGCCGCACCACCGCCGGAGCTGACCGGCACCTTCGGTTCCGACGCGCCGGCAGCCACGCCGTTCGCGGGTGAGGACTTCGGCCTGCCGGCCCCGCCACCCGACGCCTACGGAGACATCACGTGACCGACGCGACTGACACATCCGGCGTGGGCATCGCCGTGCTCGTCGGCGCCCAGTGGGGCGACGAGGGCAAGGGCAAGCTGGTCGACCTGCTGGCGGAGCGAGCCGAGCTCGTGGTGCGCTACCAGGGCGGCAACAACGCGGGGCACACGATCGTGCACGCGGGGGAGACCTTCGCCTTCCACCTCATCCCCAGCGGGGTGCTGCACGAGGGCACGACGTGCGCGCTCGGCAACGGCGTCGTGATCGATGCGATGGTGCTGCGCCGCGAGGTGGAGGGGCTGCTCGAGCGCGGCATCGACATCGGCGACCGGCTCGTGGTGTCACCCCACGCGCACCTGATCATGCCGTACCACGTGGCGCTCGACGAGGCGCGCGAGATGGCGGCGATCGCGGGGGAGCGGACGGGTCACCCGAGCGCCGGCGTCGGCACGCCCGGCAAGGACTCGGCGGCGATCGGTACCACGCGTCGCGGCATCGGGCCGTGCTACGCCGACAAGACCGCGCGCCGCGGCGTGCGGGTCGAGGACCTGTTCGACCCCGAGCACCTGCGCTCGCGGCTGGAGATCGCGCTGTCGGAGACCAACGTGCTGCTCGCCCACTACGGGCACGAGGGCTTCTCGGTGGACGCGGTGCTCGACGGGGCGATGGCACACGCGGACTTCTTCCGCCGATACGTCGCGGACGTCGGGCTGCTGATCGATCGCACGGCGGCGCGCGGCGGCGGCGTGCTGCTCGAAGGTGCGCAGGGCACGCTGCTCGACATCGACCACGGCACCTATCCCTTCGTGACGTCGAGCTCGCCGGTGGCGGGCGGCGCGTGCGCCGGCTCGGGCATCGGCCCGACGCGCATCGACCGCGTGATCGGCGTGGCCAAGGCGTACGCCACACGCGTGGGCGCCGGACCCTTCCCGACGGAGCTGTTCGACGCGACGGGCGACCAGCTCGTGGAGCGCGGCGGCGAGTTCGGAACGACCACGGGGCGACGGCGACGGTGCGGCTGGATCGACCTGGTGGCGCTGCGGCGGGCCGCGCGGGTGAACGGCCTGACGGAGCTCGCGATCACCAAGCTCGACGTGCTGAGCGGGTTCGAACACGTGGGCGTGTGCGACCGGTACGAGCTGGACGGCGAGCTGCTCGAGGAGTTCCCCGCGCTCGCGGCCGACCTGTACCGGGCGAGCGCCGAGATCGAGCTGCTCCCGGGCTGGTCCGAGGACGTCTCGGCGGCCCGTTCGCTCGACGAGCTGCCGGCCGCTGCACGGGCCCTGCTCGACCGCATCGAGGCGTCCGTCGGCGTGCCGGTGACGTTCATCGGCGTGGGCCAGGACCGCGCCGCCGTGCTCGAGTTGGCGGCGACCCCGGCCTAGTTCGACCTTCGTCGCGTACTTGTGACGAAAGTGCGACACGAGTGTGACGGAACCTGATAGATTTCCTCGCATGAAGGTACTCGTGGTCGGCTCAGGTGCTCGTGAACATGCCCTCTGCTGGAAGCTCGCCCAGAGCTCCAAGCTGACCGAGCTCCACGCCGCCCCAGGGAACATCGGGATGGCCGAGTTCGCGACGTGCCACGACAAGGTGCAGGCGCGCGACATCGACGCGATCACCGCCCTCGCTGAGAAGATCGGCGCCGAGCTGGTCATCGTCGGCCCGGAGGCCCCGCTCGTCGACGGCCTCTCCAACCGCCTCAAGAAGCACGGCATCCCGTGCTGCGGCCCGTCGGCCTCCGGCGCGCGCCTCGAGGGCAGCAAGGTCTACGCCAAGGAGCTGATGGACCGCGCGCAGGTGCCGACCGCGCGCTGGGAGGCCTTCAGCGACGTGCAGGCCGCGCTCGCCGCGATCAACCGCTGGCGCGGGCCGGTCGTCATCAAGGCCGACGGCATCGCCGGCGGCCGTGGCACCTTCGTGTGCATGACCAAGGTGCAGGCCGAGCGCGCGCTGCAGGCGCTGCTGGTCGATTCCGCCTTCGGGGTCGCCGGTCGCCGCATCGTGGTGGAGGAGTTCCTGCAGGGCATCGAGGCGTCGATCACCGTCATCACCGACGGCGAGGTCGTCATGCCGCTGCACGTCGTGCGCTCGGAGAAGCGCCGCGACCACAACGACGCGGGCCCGAACACCGACGGCATGGGCGCGTGGCTGCCGGTCGAGGAGCTCTACGAGCAGCAGATCGAGGAGGCGATCGACGCCGGCATCAAGCCCGCGCTCGCCGACTACGCCCAGCGCGGGATGAACTACGTCGGGGTGCTCTACGCCGACGTGATGTTCACCAAGACCGGTCCCAAGGTGCTCGAGTACAACTGCCGCTTCGGCGACCTCGAGGTGCAGGCCATGGTCCGCACGATGGACGACGACCTGCTCGACCTGCTGCACCGCGCCGCGGTCGGCACGCTGTCGGAGGCCGAGGTCTCCGAGCCGACGTGCGCCGCCGCTGCGGTGACGCTGGTCGACGCCACGTACCCCGCGTTCGAGCGCACCGACACGATCACGCCGATCGCGGGCCTGGCCGACGCGGCCGAGCTCGACGACGTCGAGGTCTTCTACGGCAACGTGGTCGCGACGGGCAAGGGCAAGGCCAAGGGCATCGGCGCCACCGGCGGCCGCGTGCTGACGGTCACCGCCACCGCCGACACGGTCGAGGCCGCCGCGGCCAAGGCGCAGGAAGCCGCCGCGCTCATCACCTTCGAGGGCATGCACCGCCGCGAGGACATCGCGGCGAACGCCGGTATTTTCGCGTAACGATCCGACGCTGCCTCCGGCAGCGTGGGCATCGTCACGCAGCAAGCTCGCTCGCTCGGGCATGCCGCACGGGGCTTTGCCCCGCGCTGACGTTCCGACGCCCGCGGCATCGAGCAAGCTCGAACCGCTGTCGTCGTTCCGTCCGCCGTGCTCCGCACGGCGCGCCGCTCGCTCGGGTCGCTTGTCGCTTCGAAGGCTCGCTCCCGGCACCGACGCCGCCGCGTCCGTGTGCTGGTTCGGGAGGCTCGCTCCCGGCGCCGACGACGCCGCGTCCGTGTGCTGTTTCGGGGGATGCGTCGTACATCAGGGTCCCGGGCAACCCTCATGTGCAACGCATTGCGAGTCGGGGGCCGGGGCGCTGCGGATCGGTGTGCGTGCTCGGATCGGGTACGGGTCGGGCGCAGGGTGTCGATCATGCCGGGGTGATCTCTCCCGTGCGCACCTGCTCCCTCGTCCTCGTCCTGCTCGCCGCCAGCTTCGCGTGCCTCGTCCCGACCGCCGGGGCGGCGGTGGCGGCGCGACCCGTCGGGATGCCGCCTGCCGGGCACGTGCTGCTCGGGGTGGGGGGGACGGCGACCACGCCGACCGCGTTCGACCGCCTCACGGGCGGTCGGCACGAGCTGCACCTGATCACCGTGCCGTGGAAGGAGGGCCGGACGTGGCGCGACGCGCTGCACAGCAACCTCGACGCGGCCACCCGCGGCGGCTACCGGCTCGTGGTGCACGTGGGGCCCGACGACCCGGCGACCGGTCGTGAGGGGCGCTCGCCCGGCGCGGTGTCGCGCGGTGCGGCCGACCGCTACCTGCTCGACATGTCGCGCGTGCTCAACGAATCGGGCCAGTTCATCTACCTGCGACCCCCGGCCGAGATGAACGCGCACTGGAGCAGCTGGGCCGCGTTCAACGCCAACGGCTCGCGCCGCAACGCCGACCACTCCACCCGCAGCTACCGCCGCGCCTTCATTCGCATGGCGCTCATCGGTCGCGGCGGCGACGTCGCGAAGCTCAACGCCGCACTGCGCGCCAACGGGATGCCGGCGGTGCGCACGTCCCTCGCGACACTCCCCAGCTCCGGCCGCGTGGCGCTCGTCTGGAACCCGCAGGGCCGGGGTGCCCCGGACGTCACCGGCAACCAGCCGAAGGACTACTACCCGGGGCGCGCGTGGGTGGACTACGTTGCCAACGACATGTACGTGCAGGGTGGCAAGGCCGCATGGCCGGACAACGACGCGCTCTATGCGCGCTACCGCCTGGCGCACCCGTTCATGATGCTCGAGTACGCCCCGTGGGGCTACGACGACCCCGGGTTCGTGCGGCGCGTGTTCGCGTGGAGCGCGTCGCATCCCCGCACGGTCGCGGTCGTCTACTTCAACGGCACGAGCGCCGCGACCTTCCGCCTCTCGAGCAAGCCGCGCACGCTCGCTGCGTACCGCTCCCTCGCGCGCGCACCGCGCTACCGCTGCGCTGCCTTCAGCGCGTTCGTCGAGACCTGCACGCCCCCGCCCGTCGAGGCCCAGCGCACCCTGTACTGATAGGGAAGGCGCTCGACGGGGCACCGTGGCTTCGTGGATGACGGCGGACGATTCGAACGAGGGCACGCACGGGGCGCGGAGGACGCGGCTGCTGGCGCTGCGACTGCGGCCGAGGTCGACGCCGTGTTCGAGCAGTTCGGCGAGCCGCACCCGCCGGTGGCCATCATCGTCGCGTCGCGGGAGGAGTTCATCCTCGCGGAGGACGCCGCGCGCGAGCTGACGTCACGCGGCATCGACCACCGCATCCACGAGCTCTCCCCGACGCGCAGCTACGACGCGCTCGACCGGTTCCTCGAGAGTGCGGGCCTGCGCGGCATCCGGGTGATCATCGCCACGGCGGGCCAGGTGGCGTGGCTGCCCTCGATGGTGGCGACGCGCACCGACCTGCCGGTGATCGGCGTGCCGCTCTCGTCCAACGCGATCGGCGGGCTCGACACGCTGCTCGCCACGGCGCAGGCACCGCCCGGCATGCCGGTGGCGTGCATGGGGATCGGCAACGTCCGCAACGCCGCGATCTTCGCCGCCCGCATCCTCAGTTCCCTGCCGCTGCCGCCCCAGGGCTGAGCACCCCGGCGAGTAGGATCGGCGCATGCGCCTCTCGATCGAGCCCACCACGTCGTCGCCCGCCGCGCGCGTGCGCGCCGCCGACGCCCTCGTCTACGTGCCCGACACGCTGCTGGGGCGCGCCGAGCTCGTCGCGGCCGCCCGCGCAGCCTCCGGCCGCCCCGTCACGCGGCGCGAGCTGCTCGAGCCGCTGCTGCGCGAGTTCTCCGCCGACCGCCTCGTCGCCACGATGCACGCCGCGGTCGAAGGTGCCCTCGCCGTCGAGCCGGAGCTCGCCTTCGGTGCCGCGGCGATGCACGACGCGGCGCGCGGTCTGGGTGAGCTGCTCGCGGCACGCGCTGACGACCGACCGGCCGAGGCGTGGGCTGCGTACGACGCGCTGTTCAGCGATGTCAACGTGGTCGCCGCGCCGCTGTGGGCGGGCGCGGACGTGCTGCTGCCTGACGCGTTCGGCGCGCGGTCGTCACGGTGATCGACCGCTACAGCCGACCTGAGATGGCCGCCCTCTTCACGGACGAGGCGCGCATGCACGCCTGGCTGCGCGTGGAGCAGGCCGCGCTCGACGCGCTGGTGGAGGAGGAGATCGCGCCAGCTGCCGCCGCCGATGCACTGCGCGAGGTGACGAGCATCGACGTCGACGCCGTTCGCGCGCGTGAGGCCGAGATCCACCACGACCTCGCCGCCTTCGTGGACGTGCTGGCCGCGGCTGCGCCCGGCGCGGCGGGCTGGGTGCACTACGGCCTGACCTCCAGCGACGTGGTCGACACCGCACTCGCCCTGCAGCTGCAGCGCGCCGGGGCGCTCGTGCTCGTCGGCATCGACGACCTGATGGAGGTCGTGCTGCGCCGCGCGCGCGAGCACCGGGGCACCGTGATGCTCGGCCGTACGCACGGCATGCCCGCCGAGACGATCACCTTCGGCGCCAAGCTCGCCGGGTGGTGGCACCAGCTCGGTCGCGACTACGAGCGCGTGTGCGACTCGATCCAGGGCGCCGCCGCCGGCAAGCTGTCGGGCGCGGTCGGCATGTACTCGGGGGTGGGGCCGGAGGTGGAGCGTCGCGTGCTCGACGCGCTCGACCTGGAGCGCGACCCGAGCGCGACGCAGGTCGTGCAGCGCGACCGGCACGCCGCGCTGCTCGGCTCGCTCGCCATCCTCGCCGCGACGCTCGAGCGGATCGGGCTCGAGGTGCGGCACCTGCAGCGCGCCGAGGTGGGGGAGGCGGCCGAGCCGTTCCGCGCCACGCAGAAGGGCTCCTCGGCGATGCCCCACAAGCGCAACCCGATCGTGGCCGAGCAGCTCTGCGGGCTCGCACGCGTGGTGCGCGGCAACGCCGGCGTCGCGCTCGAGGACATCGCGCTCTGGCACGAGCGCGACATCTCCCACTCCTCGGTCGAGCGCGTCATCCTCGCCGACAGCTTCCTGCTCGCCGACTACCTGCTCGCGAAGGCGACCTGGCTCGTCGACGGGCTCGTCGTCGACGCGGACCGCATGCTCGCCAACGTCGCCGCCACCCAGGGGACGGTCGCCTCCCAGCGCGTGCTGCTCGCGCTCGTCGACGCCGGGCTCGTGCGCGACGATGCCTACCGCGCCGTGCAGGCCGCCGCCACCCGCGTGCACCACGACCCCGCAGCCGACCTGGCCGCCGAGCTCGGCACCGATCCCGTCGTCACCGCGGCCCTCGACGCCGACCGGCTCGCCGCCATCTGCGACCCGACCTTCGTGCCGCCCGGCGTCGACGCGATCTTCGCCGAGCTCGACGAGGCCGTCGGGCGCGATTGAATGCGTGTGCCCACGGGCATGCCAACCCTGAATTTGGGTTGCTGACCGAGAGGGCTCCACCATGACGAAGGTTCGACGCGCGCTCGTGTCGGTGCACGACACCACCGGCCTCGCCGAGTTCGTCCGCGCGCTCCAGGCGATGGACGTGCTGGTCGTCGCGGCCGACGACACGATCGACCACCTGCGCGAGGCGGGCCTCGACGTGCAGAGCGTCGAATCGGTGATCGGTGCGCCGGCGCTCGTCGGCGGTTCGGCGGCGACGACGATGCACCCGCAGCTCTCCGCCGCGCTGCAGTGGCACGGCGACACCGACGCGATGGGCGAGCAGATGGGGTTCGACCTCGTCGTCGTCAACCTCGCGCCGTTCGAGCGCACGAGCATGCGACGCGACCTGCGCGAGTCCGACGTGCTCGACGCGATCGACATCGAGGGCCCGGCCATCCTGCGCGCCGCCGCCCGCAACTTCGAGCGCGTCATCGTGGTCGCCGACCCGGAGGTGTACCCGCTCGTGCTCGAGGAGCTGGAGGCCACCAACGGCGACCCCGGCTACGAGGCGCGTCGCCTGCTGGCCAGTCGCGCCTTCGACTCGACGGCGCACTACGAGCTGGCGGTCGCGAACTGGTTCTCCGACGCGGAGGACTTCCCGACCTACCTGCTGCGCGACTACGTGAAGATGGCCGACCTGCAGCACGGCGAGAATCCCCACCAGCGCGCGGCGTACTACGTCGAGGTCGGCGCACGACGCCACCTGCTCTCCATGGTCGAGCAGCTCGGCGGTGAGGACCTCTCCTTCAACAACCTCGCCGACCTCAACGTGGCCCGCCAGGTCGCCTCCGACTTCTCCATCCCGAGCTGCGTCATCGTCAAGCACGGCTCGCCCGTCGGCGTTGCGGTCTCGCGCGGTGGCGGCGAGGCGTTCGACCTCGCGTTCCGCGCCGACGAGGCGTCCTCCTACGGTGGCGTGATCGCGCTCAACCGGCCCGTCGACGTCGAGGCCGCCCGTGTCATCTCCCAACACAAGTTCGACGTGCTGTTCGCGCCGGGCTACGACGACGACGCCCGCTCGCTCTTCGCCGAGCACGCCCCGGACCTGCGCGTGCTCGTGGACCGCGAGCGCCGCACCAAGAGCCCGGGCGAGAAGGACATGCGCCGCGTCATCGGCGGCCTGCTGGTGCAGGACCACGACCTCGAGCTCGAAGAGCGCGAGTACATGGAGACCATGACGGCGACGAGCCCGAGCGAGAAGCAGTGGGGCGACCTGCTGTTCGCGTACCGCGTCTCGCGCTGGGTGAAGTCCAACGCCATCGTCCTGGCCCACGACCTCGTCACCGTCGGCATCGCCGGGACGCACTCCTCGCGCCACGACGGGCTCGAGCAGGCACTGGCCAAGGCCGGCGACAAGGCGAAGGGCGCGATGCTCGCGAGCGATGCGTTCCTGGGCTACGACGACGCGGTGGAGCTGGCGATCGACGCCGGCATCGCGGGCATCATCCAGCCGGGTGGGTCCGACCGCGACGACGAGATCACCGCGCTCTGCGACACGGCCGGCATCCCGATGGTGTTCACGCACCGCCGCCACTTCCGCCACTGACATGTCAGCCGGTGCCGCCGCCGAACCCGCCGCCGCGATCGAGGCCACGGCGCTGCGCAAGCGCTTCGGGTCGCACGAGGCGCTCGCGGGCGTCGACCTGCGCGTGGCGGCGGGCGAGGTGGTCGGCCTGCTCGGCCCGAACGGCGCCGGCAAGTCGACCTTCGTGAAGCTGGCCTGCGGGCTGGCCCGGCCGACCTCGGGCACGGTCCGCGTGTTCGGTGAGGACCCGCGCTCCTCGGTGGCGCGCGCGCGGATCGGCTACCTGGCCGAGCTGTTCCGCTTCCCCGCGCACCTGCGTTCGGACGAGCTGCTGCGCGACCACCAGGTGCTCGCCGGCTCGGAGGGGGACCTCGCCGAGCGCGACGACCTGCTCGCCCGCGTCGGGCTCGACGACGCCCCCACGCGCCGGCGCCGCATCGGCGAGTACTCCAAGGGGATGCAGCAGCGCCTCGGCATCGCGCAGGCGCTCGTGGGCAGCCCCGGGCTCGTGCTGCTGGACGAGCCCACGAGCGCGCTCGATCCGTCCAGCCGCCTCGACGTGCGCACGGTCATCGAGGGCCTGCGCGCATCGGGGACGGCCGTGCTGCTCAACTCGCACCTGCTCGGCGAGGTCGAACGCGTCTGTGACCGCGTGGCCATCATCCGCCGCGGCGTGCTCGTGGCGGAGGGCGGGGTGCACGACCTCGACGCGGCGTCCGGCACCGTGTCGATCGAGACCGATGCCGGCACCGTCACGCACCGTGGGGTCGACCGCGACGCCGTCGCCGAACTCGTCGCTGGTCACGTCGCCGCCGGGCGACGGGTCTACCGCGTCGAGGCGGTCGGAAGTGCGCTGGAGCAGGCCTACCTCGAGGCCGTCGGGGAGGACCGCGGATGAGCCGGCTCGCGTCCCACCTGCGCGTGGTGATGGTCGGCGGCGTGCGCGACGCCGTGCGCCGGCGTCTCTTCGCCGTGCTCGCGGTGCTGAGCGTGATCTTCGTCGCGCTCTACGCGACCGGACTCACGTTCGTCTGGCACGAGGCGCAGCAGCGCGCGCTCGGCACCAACGACGTCGGCATCGACGAGCGCATCGTCATCGCCTCGACCTTCACCGGCCTGGCGCTGTTCGCCATCCACTTCCTGGGCGCCGTGGTCGGTGCCTTCCTCGTGATCGGCACCGTGCGCGGCGACGCCGAGCTCGGCGTGCTGCAGGCGCTGCTGGTGCGGCCGCTCGGGCGCACCACCTACCTGCTCGGCCGCTTCGCCGCCGCGGCGGTCGTGGCCGCCGCCTACGTCGCGCTCATGGTGCTCGCCTGCTTCGTGGTCTCCAGGGTGGTGACCGGCTGGTGGCCCGACTCGCCGTGGCTGGCGATCGCCCGCATGTCACTCGCGTCGGTCGGCCTCGTCGCAGTCGGGCTGCTCGGATCGGTGCTCATGGCGAGTGCCGCCAACGGCGTCACCACCTTCATGGTCTTCGGCCTCGCGCTGCTCGGCGGCCTGCTCGACCAGCTGGGGGAGGGCATCAGCTCCCCCGCGACGCGGCACGTCGGTCAGTGGGTGCTGCGCGTCTTCCCGTTCGAGGCGATGTACCAGTGGGCGCTCGACGCGCTGACGAACGAGACCGTCGGCATGGAACGCCTCGTCGTGACCCTCGGCCCGTTCGGGGGCGCGCGGAGCCACGACTGGGGCATCGTGGTGGGGCAGGTCGCCTTCTGCGCCGTGCTGCTCACGGTCGCCTCGTGGCGCCTGCGCCGCCTCGACCTCTAGGCCTCAGGCCGCTGCGTGGACGTGGACGTGCGCAGCGGCTGCGGCAGGTGCCGCCGCTGCGGGCGCCGCGGCAGGCGCCGGTGCAGCGAGCGCCGCGACGCCTGCCGTCGCGCCGGCCACCGCGGGTGCCGCCGCCCCGGCCGCACGGGGCGGAGCCGGGATGGCCGGGTCCACGCCCGCCCGACCGATGCCCGCGGTGTCGAGCGCGGCCTGCGTGCGCTGCAGCTCGTCCGCAGGGATGCCGGAGGCCTCGGCCGCGCCGGGGTCGTCGAACAGGCCGAGCACCATCGCGGCGGCCACGCCCGCATCGATCCCCTGCGCGCGCATCGCGAGGATGGCCGCGTAGGCCTCCGGCGCGTTCGCCTGCAGCCACTCCAGCGCCGCCTGCACGCCCTCCTGCAGCGCGGGGTCGGTGATCCGCGCGTTCGTCGCAGCCGCGATCGTCGCGGGGTCGCCCGCCGCATCGGCAGCCCCGGCAGCGTCGTCCACCGCACCGCCGCCGTCCGCTGCGCCGGCATCGTCCGCCGCGCCCGCGCCACTGGCATCCGCCGCCGCATCGCCGCCGCCGTGCACGTGC
>JAOPYS010000237.1 GCA_025964465.1 Thermoleophilia bacterium | reverse complement strand
CGACATCGCGCCACCGCAGCCGGCGACGAGCGCGGCGCACAGCACCGCGAGCGCAAAGGTGATCATGTGGCGAGGGCGCAGCATTCGTGGATCCTTCGTTCGCGAGTGGTTCGGGGGAACCTAGCAGCCCCGCCCCGGGGATCCGGATCGGCGAGGATGGCACCGTGACCACCACCAACGCCACGCTCCTGACCGTCGCGATCACCGTCGTCGTGCTCGTGGCCCTGTGCCGGCGTGCGCTCGCCCGGCACGGGTCGGGGCGCCTCGCGCAGGTCGCGTTCCAGCGCGAGCACGGGCGCGCCGTGGCGAAGGCGATGGACGGAGCCGTCGACCCACGGGCCGGCTCGCCCTGGATCGTGGTCCGGCTCGACGGTCGCGACGCGCGGCTCGTCGCCGCGCCGCTGCGCACCGGCGGGCTGCAGGCGGGCGTGCAGCTGTTCGACTGGAGCATCCCGGTGCAGGTCTGGCACACCACGGGTGAGCCCTCCGAGCTCGACGTGCCCGCCGGGGTCGACGTCGCCGCCGTGCTCGAGGTCGTGGGCCGGCTCCGCGCGCTCGGCGTGGACAGCCTCGCCGCACCGGCGCTCGAGCAGGGCATCCCGCACGTCCTGCGCGTGCGCTTCGAGACGCCCGCCGAGCTGCCCGTGCGCCTCGAGGCGGTGGCCCCGCTCCTGCGCGAGCTGGAGGCGCTGGCCCCGACCCCCGGCTGATCAGGCGCCGAAGGACTGCGCCCAGTACGTGCGCCCGTCGAGCCCGGTGGTGAAGGCCACGCCCAGCTGCGTGAAGGTCGGGTCGAGGATGTTGCGGCGATGTCCGGGGCTCGCCATCCACTCGGCCACCACCTGCTCGGGCGAGGTCTGGCCCGTCGCGACGTTCTCGCCCCACGCGCTCGAGAACCCCTGCGCGCGGATGCGCGAGCCGGGGTCGGCATCGCCAAGACCCTCGTGCGCCATCGTGCCGGTGGCGGCCTGCATGAGGTCGTGCCCCTCGGCGGCGGCATCGAGCTGGCCGCTGTAGCGCAGCGCGCCGAGCCCGACCTTGGCTCGCTCCGCGTTGATCAGGTCGGTGACGCGCTGCTCCCAGGCGTTGTCCTCACGCGTGCCGCCGACCGCGGGGCCTCCGCCGCGCGCCGTGGCCGCGACCACGCCCTGCAGCAGGGCGACGAACCCCTGCATCGCCTGCGACGTGCGCTGGACGTAGGCCTGCTCCTCCGCGGTGACGGGGGCCGCGCCGGCCAGCAGCTGCTGCTGGCGGGCCGTGGCCATCGCCGCAGGCGCGGGTGCGGCTGCAGGTGCGGCGACCGGGGCGGAGATCGCGAGCGCCGGTGCGGCTGCGCCGAACGCAGGCATGGGGCCGGTGCCGAGCACCCCCGCTCCATACGAGACCATGTCCTGCCCGCTGATCTGCACGCGCCGTCCCTGCCGTCACTGCCGTCCGTTGGCCCGCCGTCCCCACGTTGGGCCACCGTCTCCAGCTGACCACGCGGGGGTGGCAGCGCCAAGGGGGATGCGCCCATCCGGCCCGGTGGTAATCGCGTACGTCGCGAGGGTAGGAGGCCCACGTGCACCCGCTGCTGCGAACCCGATATCCCGTGCACGTCCTGCTGGTGGCGACGTGCGTCGCGCTGCTCGCGTTGCTGGCCCCTGCCGTCGCGAGCGCGCACGCGTTGCTCGAGGGCACGTCCCCGGGCACCGGCGAGACGGTGCAGGACGCGCCCGCACGCGTGACGCTCACCTTCAGCGAGCACGTGGGCCTGGAGCTCGGCGGCATCAAGGTCTACGGCCCCGACGGCAAGCGCGTCGACCGGGGCGGGTCCACCTCGAAGGACGCGACGATCTCATCCAGGGTGCGGGCAGATGCGCCGGGCACCTACGCGGTCTCGTGGCGGGTGATCTCCGCCGACGGCCACCCGATCCGCGGGGCGTTCCTCTTCAGCGTGCAGCGCGAATCGGACGGCACCGCGATCGACATGGCGCGTGCCGCGTCGAAGGGCAGCCGGACGCTCGACATCGCGTTCGGCATCGCCCGTGGCGCCTACCTGCTCGGCTTGTTGGCCGCGGCCGGCGGGGTGCTGTTCGGCGCGTGGATCGCACCCGGCACGCGGCTGCGTTGGATCGGGTGGGCCCTGCTGCTGACGATCGTCAGCTCGGTCGCCGGCTTCCTGCTCGACGCAGCGATCGCCGGCGGCTACGGCCTCTCCGAGACGCTCGACGTCGACGTGCTGCGCGCGCAGGCGGGGTCGGTGTACGGGCGCGCCGGGTTGATCCGCATCGCGCTCGCCGTCGCGCTGGCCGTGGCGGTCGCGCTGCGCTCGCGCGGACGCGCGGCGGTGCACGTCGCCGGCGGTGTGGCGGTCGCGCTGGCCGCGGCCCAGAGCCTCTCCGGCCACGCCGTCGCCGCCGAGCACGAGTGGATCCGCCTGCCGCTCGACATGCTGCACGCCGTGGCTGCTGCGGCGTGGATCGGCGGGCTGGTGCAGCTCGCGGCGTGGCGCAGCGGCGACCCGCCGACCCACGCCGTCGTGCGCCGCTACTCGGCGGTGGCGCTCGCGTCCGTGGTGGTGCTCGTGCTGACGGGGATCTACGCGGCGTGGGACGAGATCGGCTTCTCGTGGGACGGCCTGCTCGACACCACGTACGGGCGGCTCGTGCTGGCGAAGTCGGCGCTGCTGGTGGCGACCATGCCGCTCGCCAACCGCAACCGCACGCGGCACGTGCCGGCCCTCGCCGGCGGGGACGACGACGCGACGCCCGCCGCGGAGGCGTGGCCGCGCCTGCGGCGCTACGTGCGCGGCGAGCTGGTGCTGCTGGTGCTGATCATCGCCGCCACCGCGTGGCTCGTGCAGTCGGTGCCGGCCCGCAACCAGGTCGCGCCGCCGTTCCGTGACGGCACGGTGAAGCTCGCCTCGGGCGGGACGATGAACTTCACGCTCGACCCGGCGCGCGCCGGGCGCAACAAGGTCCACCTCTACGTGTTCGACAAGCAGGGGGCGCAGGACGACGCGATCACCCAGCTCAAGCTCGACGCCGTGCTGGCCTCCCCGGCCATCGGTCCGCTCGAGTTCACGGGGCGCAGCACCGGGCCGGGGCACTACTCGTTCGACGACGTGCGGCTGCCGTACGCCGGCACCTGGCGGTTCACCGCACACATCGAGCACAAGTTCGACGAGGACGTCGCCAGGTTCCGCGCCGAGGTGGCCGCGGGCAAGGACGGCGCCAAGCCGTCGAGCGACGAGAACTTCGGCGCCTCCGGCTGAAACCCGGCCACGCGGTGGCCCGATACGCAGGTGGGACGAACCTGCGCGACGGGACACGCGAGATGGGCTATCACTACGGACGCTATGCGCCACCACCGGCTGCCCCGGTGCTGCCACCCCACGCGGTGGCTGCGATCCCCCTGCCGGCTGCGAGCGAACACCCCTCGCTGCGCCTTCCGCCGCCGCCCTCGGCGGCGGCGCGGGCCGCGGAGCTGCCGATCTCACGCGAGCTCGCTGCGATCCGCACGCCCGCGGGTGACGCATGGGCGCTGCACCTCGACGCGCGCGGCGCCACCTCGGACTGGTGGGGCGCGGCGCAGGAGGTGACCCGCACCCGCGGCGTGCTGCGCGGCCTCGAGCTGCGCGCCGCGCTGGTGGCAGGGCAGCTCGGCGGCCTCGTCGCGACCTACGCGCCGGGGCAGGCCAAGTACCCCAAGCAGCTGCGCCCGTTCCAGCTGGACCACTCCGTCAGCCTGCTGGGGCACCTGCCCGGCACGTCGTCGTACCCGTCCGGGCACGCCCGCCAGGCGTTCGCCTCCGCGCGGATCGTGTCGCGACTCGACCCGGCGCAGGCGGAGGGTGCGATGGCGTTCGCCAGTGACGTGGCCCGTAGCCGCGTCTACGCCGGGGCGCACCTGCCCAGCGACGTCGCAGCGGGCGCGCGGCTCGGCATCGCGGTCGGCGACGCCGTGGTGGGCGCGGTGCACGTGGCGCGCGTCGCCGTGCCGATCGCCGCGGTGGCCGGCGGCGCGTGGGCGCTGCACGAGGCCCTCACCGACTGACGTCCTCGTGGGCGAAACCGCCGACCGCGACGGATTCGGCCATCGACAGGTCGGCTGACCCGGTGCACAGTGGAGGGTGAGGGGATCGGGCCGAGGGACGGCCCGATCGTCGAGCTGCCGCAGGGACGCGGCGCGAAGGGGACGACATGGGACAGGGAATGTCATGCGGCTGCAGTGCCGCGCAGGGTGGCGGCGCAGCTGCGCTCACGCCGCCGACCGCGACCACCGCGCCGAGCGATCCGCCCGCTGG
>JAOPYS010000163.1 GCA_025964465.1 Thermoleophilia bacterium | reverse complement strand
GCGGTGCCGTCGCTGCGCCCCGGCACCGTCTACGAGCTCGCCGTCGGGGCGATCGGGGCCGACGGCGCCGTCGGCCCCCGCGCGGTCACCACTCGCCGCACCGGACGCGACACGTCGCCCCCCACCCCGGCGCTGGCGGCGCGCGTCGACGCGGGGCTGCGAACGAGCGCGCGGCTCTCCTTCACGCCGTCGACCGACAACGTGCGCGTGTCGGGCTACCGCATCGAGCGTCGCGTCGGCACGCGGTGGCTGCTCGTCGCGCTCGTGCCCGCGCCGCGCATCGTCCCGGGCCAGTCAACGACCCGGCTGCTCGTTCGCGGCCTGCGGGCGGGCACGCGCTACAGCCTGCGCGTGCGCGCACGCGACACGTCGGGCAACCTGTCGGCCCCCAGCCGGGTGCTCGCGGTGACCACCACCCGCTGACGGTTCACCCCGACCCGACCGTGGGTAGACGAACCGGGTCCCGTCAGGCGTTTGGAGAGGTGGAGCCGTGAAGTCGCAGAGCGAGGTCCGATCGAGCTGGTACGCGACGCGCACGATCCCGATGCCGGACTCCGACGAGCGCGGCACCGCGTCCTGCCTGATCTGGATCGAACACCGCGAGGACGGTTCCTGGGCGGTGGGTCGCGCCTCCGACCTGACCCAGCGCGAGCACGCCGCACCGCGTGACAGCGACTACGTGTTCATCGGCTTCGAGATCGACGACGCCCTCGACGCGGCCAACGGCGCGCTGGAGGACGACCTCGTCGCATCCGAGGCCGACGGCATCACCGCCGACGTCTCCCCCTTCCTCCGCCGTGACCTCGAGAGCCCGCTCAACGAGTGGTTCTGGGGGCGGCGCCCGAGCTGATGGCAGCCCCCGCCGCCGCTCGCCGCGTCGCGCACGGGTTCCACGTCAGCCAGCCGACCCGTGTCGCGGCCGGTCGTGGCATCGCCGCGCGCATCGGCGGCTGGACGGCGAGCTATGGCTCGCGAGCGCTCGTCATCGCCGGCACCGGCCATGCCCGTGCGAGCGGGCTGCTCGGCCAGGTGGATGGCGCGCTGCGCGCTGACGGCGTCGCCACCGAGCTGCTGGAGGGGATCGCTGCCAACCCCACCGCGTCGATCGTGGACGCCGGCGCGGCCCTCGCCCGCGCCTGGCGCGCCGACGTGGTCGTGGCGGTCGGTGGAGGGAGCGTCATCGACGTCGCGAAGGCGATCGCGACGGCCGCCGCAACCGACCCGCGGCCCTACCGCGAGCACCTCTCCGGCCTGCGCCCCGCCGGCCTGCACGTCGTGGGCGCGTTGCCGGTCGTGGCCCTGCCGACCCTCCCCGGGTCCGGCAGCGAGACCAACGGCACCAGCGTCATCACCGACGACGAGACGGGCCGCAAGCTGAGCGCCCACACCGAGCTCGCCGCCCCGCGCGTGGCGCTGCTGGACCCCGACCTGGCCGCCGACGCCGACCCGGCCCTCGTCGGCGCCGGCCTCGTCGATGCGATCTGCCACGCGCTCGAGGCAGCCCTCTCCAGCTCCGGCTCCATCGCCTCCGACGGGTACGCCGAACAGGCGCTGCGCACGCTGCTGCGCCTCGGCGCCGATCCGCTGGCCGGGGGCGACGCGGGCGGCGACGCCCTGCTCGAGGCGTGGTGGGCGACCAACGTGGCGGGCCAGTCCCTCACCCTCGCCGGGAGCCTGCCGACCCACCCGCTCGCCCACCCGCTCTCCGCCCGCCTCGACGCCCGACACGGCGAGGCCGTCGCGGCGCTCGAGGCCGCCGTGCTGGTGACCTTCGCCGATCGCTTCGCGGCCGAGGGTTCGCTGGCCCGCGTGGCCGGGTGGCTCGACGTTCGTGGCGCTGCCGATCCGGACGCTGCACTGCGCGGGATCATCGGGCGGCTCGTGCGCGCATGCACCGCACTCGGGGTGCGCGCCTCCGTCGGGGACCTCGGCCTGAGCGAGGCGGCCACGGCCGTCGTCGTCCGGGACGCACGCGCGTCCGGGTCGCGCGGCCTCGCCAACCTCCCGGGCGACGAGCCCACGCCCGAGGAGCTGTTCCGGGTGCTCGACCTCGCGCGCGAGTGCGGGCCGACCACGCCGGCCAAGCGCCTGCTCGCGCGAGCCGACGAGCTGTTCGCCGCCCCGACCGCGACCTGAACCGGGCCCGTGACGCACGTCGGCCCCCGTCGAGGACGGAGGCCGATGTGCTGCCCAGCGGTGATTCGGTTCGGTCCGACAGGCGCGTGGGCGCGTCCCGCGGACCGGAGGGTCAGGCCGGTGCCATCACGAGTTCGAGGAGGTCGTCTCCGCGTGCTCGTGCTCGTGGTCGCCGATGGCGGGTCGGACGAAGCCGTAGTACTCCATCATCGCCAGGCTGCGACGCCACCCGCAGAAGAAGCAGACGTATGCGCGATTGGGGTCGGGCTCGGAGAGCATCTCCGCCTCGATCTCCATCTCGCAGTGCGGGCACAGCCATCGGAGCGGCATGCCCTGCTGGATCACCTTGAACGTCATCGTGTTCCTCGGGGGGTTCGGGGAAGTGGGGGGGCCGCGTCGGTCGGGGGGACCGATCGGCTACACAACGAACGTACGACAGATCCTCCACGGCGACAAGACCAACTTGACGATTCGCAAAGAGCACGTCGTTGCGTCGATCCCGTCGGGTTCGGCCTGCGCGCGTGCACGAACGCCCGCCGCACGAATGCACTTGAGCCCATATGCACGATTGGTTTGCAACTTTGACAGCTTGCTATCAAGCTCCTGCGGTTTCGTGCCGATACCGGCAGTGCGGATCCATGGGTGGTATCCGCGAATGACACAAATGGCGGCCGACCCAGGAACGGGTGGACGCAGGTACGGAAAACCATGCTGCACCTCGGAACTACACCGACGTCCTCAGGCACGTATGTCGGACCGACGCAGCGCATCAGGGAGGACGGACCGACCATGGGTCTCCAGATCAATTCGAACGTCGCGGCGTTCAACACGCACCGAATCCTGGCCAGCAATTCCACCAAGCTCTCCAAGTCGTTGGAGAAGCTGTCGTCAGGCATGCGCATCAACCGGGCGTCCGACGACGCTGCCGGCCTCGCCATCTCCGAGAAGATGCGGGCGCAGATCAGTGGCATCGAACAGGCCACGCGCAACGCGCAGGACGGCATCAGCTTCGCCGACACCGCGGAGGGGGCCCTCGGCGAGATCAACTCGATGCTCGGGCGGGTGCGCGACCTCGCGGTCCAGTACCAGAACGGCACGAACGACGTGGCTGCACGTCAGGCCATCTCGGCCGAGGCGCAGGCGCTGGGCACCGAGATCAACCGGGTGATCTCCTCGACCAACTTCAACGGCGTCAACCTGCTCAACAACGCGACGGCCACGACCCTGCAGGTCGGGCCGAACGCGACCGACACGACCACCGTGAGCGCCGTCAACGCTGCCACCACCATGACGACGCTCAACATCAACACGCTGTTCCCCGCAGCGGGCACGGCCGGCACGGCCAACATCGCGAGCATCGACACCGCGATCACCTCGATCACCGGGTTCCGCGGCACGTTCGGTGCGACGTCCAACCGGCTCGAGCACACGATCAACAGCCTGGGCATCGCGCAGGAGAACATGATGGCGGCCGAGAGCCGGATCCGCGACGTCGACGTGGCCCAGGAGATGACCAACCTCTCCAAGCTGCAGATCCTCCAGGAGAGTGGCATCGCGATGCTGGCGCAGGCCAACGTCCAGCACTCCAACCTCCTGAAGCTGCTGCAGTAACGGGGGCGTGCTTTCCCCGGCGCGGGGAGCGCGGGTTGCGCTGCAGGGCGCATCCGGGCCCGCCCTCCCTGCGTTGGTGGAGATCGACGGCAACGGCGACGGTGGCCCCTCGGGGCAGCCGTCGCCGTTCCTGTTCCGGGGGGCGCGGCGAGGCGCTGCCCACGCGTGGATATGCTCGCGCCATGTCACGCACCCGCACGTCAGTCGGCATCGGCCTGTCCGCCCTCGCGAGCTTCGGCGTCGCCGCCTACATGAGCGGCCGGCGCGCGGTGCCCAGCTGGAGCGGCACCGTGACGCTGCCGACGCTCGACGGACCGGCAGAGGTGCTGCGCGACACGTGGGCCGTGCCGGCCGCGTTCGCCTCGAGCGAGCTGGATGCGTACCGGATCCAGGGCTGGCTGCATGCCACCGACCGCACCTTCCAGCTGGACCTCATGCGACGGGTCGGGCTGGGGCGGCTCGCGGAGCTGGTGGGGGAGCCGGGCCTCGCCTCCGACCGCCTCATGCACACGCTCGACTGCCCGCGCATGGTGGACGAGGAGTGGGAGCTGCTCGAGGCCGACCACCGCGCGACGCTCGAGGCGTACGCCGAGGGCGTCAACGCCGGGTTCGCGCGTGCGCGCCGCCGCCTGCCCGTCGAGTTCCGCCTGCTGGGCGCCAAGCCCGACCCGTGGCGACCGCAGGACAGCCTCGCGCTGTCACGCGTGCTGGCGCTCGGCCTCTCCGGCAACTGGGAGAGCGAGCTGGCGCGCGGGGAGATCCAGGCCGCGGTTGGTACCGACGTGCTCGACGCGCTCGAGGCCGGCGAGCACGAGCGTGCGTGGCCCGCGCAGATCCACCGCGAGGTGCTCGGCGAGCTGATCGCCGCCACGCGCGATGCCGCGTCGACCTTCGGCGGACCGGGTGGGGTCGGCTCCAACAACTGGGTGATCGGGCCGCGCCGCACGCGCAGCGGCGGCGCGATCCTGGCCAACGACCCGCACCTGGACCTGCAGATGCCGAGCGTCTGGTACGAGCAGCGCCTCTCGGGTGGCGACCTCGACGTGCGCGGCTTCACCTTCCCCGGCGTGCCGGGCGTGGTGCTCGGCCACAACGGGCGCATCGCGTGGGGGTTCACCAACTCGTCGATCGACGTGCAGGACTGCTACCTCGAAGAGCTCGACGACGCCGGCGACCGCTACCGCGACGTCGGCGGCGAGTGGCGTGACCTCGAGCGCCGCGACGCGACGATCAAGGTCAAGGGCGGGGCAGACGTGCGCATCCAGGTGCGCTCCACGCGCCGCGGCCCGATCATCACGGACGTCGCGACGAGCAGCGAGCTGTCGCACCCCGTGTCGCTGCGCTGGGACTCGCTGCGCCCCGGCACGAGCGCGCGCACCGTGCACATGCTCAACCGGGCCGACGACTGGGACGACTTCCGCGAGGCCTGCAGCCACTGGCTCGCGCCCGCCCAGAACGTCGTGTTCGCCGACGCCTCCGGCAACATCGGTTTCCAGCACATGGGCGAGGTGCCGATCCGGGCCGAGGGCAACGACGGCAGCGTGCCGCGCCGCGGCGACGACCCGCAGGGCGAGTGGGTGGGCACCATCCCGTGGGAGGAGCAGCCGCACGCCTTCAACCCGACCGCCGGGCGGATCGTCACCGCCAACGACCGGCTCGTCGGCGACGACTACCCGTACTTCATGAGCCGCGAGTGGATGAACGGCTACCGCGGCGAGCGCATCCGCGACCTCATCGACGGCGTCGAGGGGCACGCGGTCGGCGACCAGGTGCGGATCCAGACCGACGTGTACTCGCTGCCCGGCGTGCGGATGCGCGACCTGCTCGAGCGCCTGCGCCCGGAGCCGGCTACGGCGAACGGCGCGGAGGTGCTGCGCCAGCTGCTGGCGTGGGACGGGGAGCTGCGCGCCAACGACGACGCGAGCGCCGCGTGGCGCCTGCTGCTGCGCGCGACGCAGGACGAGGCCTTCGGGTTCCTGGGCGAGCTGCTGCCGCGGTTCCTGGGTTACAGCCGCTCGGGCGTGAACGGGTTCTGGTCGCTCTTCTCGAGGTCGACGCCGCTGCTGCTCGATGGCATCGACAAGGACGACCGGCAGCTGCTGGAGGCCGGGGCGAGCGTCGCGCGGCGACACGCGGCGGGCGAGGCGGGCGTGCCCGCGCCGCTCGACGGCTGGACCCCACACGGGTCGTGGCGCGCGCTGCTGGCGGCGGCGCTCGACCGCGCCGGTGCGTGGTGGGCGGGCGAGGGGCCGGACGAGGAGCGCGCCACGGCGCGCTCGATGCAGCGCACCACCCCGGGGCGGGCCCTGCGCACGGCCGGGGGCCTGGGCGAGCGCATGGAGGAGCGGCTGACGCGGCGCCGTCGCCTGCACCGCCTGCGCCTGCAGCACCCGCTCGGCGTCGTGCCGGGCCTCGCACGCGTGGCGAACCGCGGGCCCTACCCGATGCCCGGCGATGCGGACACGGTGTGGCAGACGTCGCAGTTCAACAACCCGATGAACGAGTACGCGCTCGTCGGCCCGAGCCACCGCCACGTCGTCGACCTGTCCGACGTGGACCGCAGCGTCGCGGTGCTGTGCGGCGGGCAGTCCGGCCACCCGGCGAGCCCGCACTACGCCGACCAGGTCGGCATGTGGCGGCGCGGCGAGGTGCGCCCGGCACCGTTCACGCGTCCTGCCATCGAACGGAACGTGCGATACCGGCAGAAATTCACGTCATAGGCCGCGCCGGGGGCTGGACGGCCCGCTAGGTTGGCGCGGACCCACCCGTCCGCATCCGGAGGAACCACCATGTCCGTCATCCGCTTCGCCCGCTCGCACCGCGTGCTCACGCCGCTGCTGGCCGTCGGTCTCCTCCTGGTCGGCGCCGGTTCGGCGATCGCCGCGCTCGGCATCAACACGGTCGGTGGCGCGCAGGTCCGCAACGAGGGCCTCTCGGGCGCGGACATCAAGAACGGCACGCTGTTCAGCGCCGACATCAAGGACGGCGGCCTGCTCGGCCTCGACGTGAAGGCCGACGCCCTCACGGGTCGCCAGATCTCCGAGCGCACGCTCAACGTCCCGACCAACATCTCCTCCGACATGACCGCGGTCGACGTTGCCAACGCGGCGGCGGGCGCCGCGACGCCCGAGGTCACGCTGCTCTCGCGCGGCAACGTCTCGCTGACCGCGACGTGCTGGCGCCAGGCCGACACCGGCGTGCTGCACGCCGACCTGTTCCTGAGCAGCCGGGTGAACGGTGCGCTCATGCAGGGCACCCTCGACGCCAAGTCGGGTGGGAACACCTCCGCGGGCTTCCTCAACATCGACACGCCGCGTGCCGAGCGCCAGGTCGCGTCGCCCGACACGGCCAACAACACGTTCCGCCTGTTCCCGGGTGCCGCCGGCGCGCCGTACGATCTCGCCGCCTGGGCGCCCAACGGCGACTACATGCGCGGCAACGTCAGCATCGTCACGCAGAACGGCGTCGTGCCCGGTGTGACGGGCCCGCTCGGCTCCGGCAACAAGTGCCACGTGGTCGGCTTCATCTCCGCCGTCGCGATCTGACCGAGGTCAGCGCACGATGCCGAGGCGGACGAGTGCCGTCGCCAGCAGCTCGTGCACGCGCGGCACGGCGACCGTGCGGCTCATCGACCGGAAATCGCGCGTGCGCAGCCCGCGGCGGCGGCGGCGCGGGTCGAGGTCCTCGGTGGTGTGGGATCGCAGCACGGGTGGCTCCTGCATGGCGCGGGTCATCCCCTGTGTATCCGCCTGCGCGACCGTTATGTCTCGGCGCGGCGTGCGGCATCAGCCGCGCCTGAGGCCGGGCGGTGCAGCGCTTCTGCAACTCGTCCAGCATGCCAACGCCTCGGTCAAGGCTCGCGGCGGTCGTCCGATGCTTCCCACAAGTCGGATCAGGGCGACAAGGGATTACGGGACATGCCGAGCAACAACGAGCCACAGCAGCCGCGCACCAATCGAACGTTCATCATCGTCGCGCTCGTGGCGATCGCCATCTTCAGCGGCGCGGCGGCGCTCGCATCCTCCAAGGGCGCGAGTGCACCGAGGGAGCTGCGGCTGAGCGCCTTCACGGCGATGCTCGCCGACGGCAAGGTCTCGCAGGCCAAGGTCTACACGCAGCAGTCGCGTGTGATCGGCGTGCTCGAGAACGGCAAGCAGTTCACCACCACCTTCTCGCCCGACTACAAGATCACCGACAAGCTCGACGATGCCAACGTCCCCTACGACGTCACCAACGCCGGCAAGTCCAGCGGCGCCTCGTGGCTGATCCTGCTCGGCCTCGGCGGGTTCATCGTCCTCATCGTGATGCTCAACCGCAACCGCAACCAGGCCGCCAAGCAGGCCGCGGGTGCGCCGGGCCGGATGATGGACGCCGGCGAGGTCACCGTCACGTTCAAGGACGTGGCCGGCTGCGACGAGGTGGTCGCCGAGCTGGGCGAGATCAAGGGCTTCCTCGAGAGCCCCGAGAAGTTCCGCGACCTCGGTGCGAGCATCCCCAAGGGCGTCATGCTCTACGGCCCTCCCGGCACCGGCAAGACGCTGCTGGCCCGTGCGGTCGCCGGCGAGGCGGGCGTGCCGTTCTTCTCGATCTCGGGCTCGGACTTCGTGGAGATGTACGTCGGCGTCGGCGCGAGCCGCGTCCGCAAGCTGTTCGAGGCGGCCAAGGCCAACGCCCCGTGCGTGATCTTCATCGACGAGATCGACGCCGTCGGTCGCCGCCGCTCGGGCAACTCGCAGGGTGGCCAGGAGGAGCGCGAGAACACGCTCAACCAGCTGCTCGTGGAGATGGACGGGTTCGCGCCCTCCGACAACGTCATCGTGATGGCGGCATCCAACCGCGCCGACATCCTCGACCCCGCCCTGACGCGTCCGGGCCGCTTCGACCGCTCCGTGGTCGTCGACACGCCCGACCGCAAGGGTCGCCGCGAGATCCTCAAGGTCCACAGCAAGGGCAAGCCGTTCGGCGAGGACGCCGACCTCGACACGATCGCCCGGCAGACCGCCGGCTTCTCGGGTGCTGACCTCGCCAACCTCGTGAACGAGGCGGCGCTGCTCACGGCGCGCGCCGAGCGCAAGACCATCACCGCGGCCGACCTGGACGAGGCGATCATGCGCGTCATCGCCGGCCCGCAGAAGCACCGCCTGCTCAAGGACGACGAGAAGAAGATGATCGCCGCCCACGAGATCGGGCACGCCATCGTCGCGCACGAGCTGTCGGGGGTGGAGCCGGTGCACAAGGTCACGATCGTCAGCCGCGGCCGCGCGCTCGGGATGATGGTGCGCCTGAGCGAGGACGACAGCGTGATGGTCTCGCGCACCGAGCTGATGGAGCGCATGGCGGTCGCGCTCGGCGGGCGCATGGCCGAGGAGCTCATGTTCGACGAGATCTGGACCGGCGCCGAGAACGACCTGGAGAAGGTCAACGACATCGCGCAGCGGATGGTGCTGCAGTGGGGGATGAGCGACAACTTCGCCCTCCGCGGCCTCCTGCACGAGGACCGGCTCATGGCGCACTCCGACGAGCTGCGCGCCAAGATCGATTCGGAGATCGACGCGATCGTCGGCGAGGCCAAGCTCATGGCGCAGGGCCTGCTGCTCGAGCACCGCGAGACCCTGGAGCGCCTCACGGAGGTGCTGGTCGAGCGCGAGACGCTCGATCGCGGCGAGTTCGAGCTGCTCATGCGCGGTGGCGAGCTGCCGGCGCTCGAGGTTGCCGAGGACGGCTCGCTGCACGCGACCGCGGAGACCACACCGGTGCGCCTGGCGCGCGTCGGGGCGGCCCCGCGACCGAGCGTCGGGCCGGGTGGCTCGGGCACGGCGGACGCCGGTTGGGCGATCGGCGAGGTGGAGCGACGCGATCCGGACAGCCCGGGCGCGAAGCTGCGCATCACGGCCGAGCAGGCCGCGGCGGCGAGCGACGAGGAAGAGCAGGCCGACGAGGGCGATCGAACGCATGGGAGGAGCCTTTCGGG
>JAOPYS010000152.1 GCA_025964465.1 Thermoleophilia bacterium | reverse complement strand
CCGGCAACTACGGCATGTGCGGGCGCGCCTTCCGCCCCCGCTTCCTCTACATGTGGCCCAACGCGCGCATCAGCGTGATGGGCGGCGAGCAGGCCGCGAACGTGCTCGCCACGGTGCGCGACACCGGGCTCGAGGCCAAGGGCGAGCCGCCCATGACCCCCGAGCAGCGCGACGAGTTCATGGCCCCGACCCGCGCGAAGTACGCCGAGGAGTCGAGCGCGTACTACTCCTCCGCCCGCATCTGGGACGACGGCATCATCGAGCCCGCCGACACGCGCGACGTGCTCGGCCTGTCGCTCGCCGCGTGTGCGAACGCCCCGATCGAGGACACGACGTTCGGCGTTTTCCGCATGTAGCGGCGTCAAGTCGTCGCGCGCCGGGCCGATACGAAGACGGTGACCGCTCGTCGGACATCCATCGCCCCTGCCGTCATGGCATGCGCCCTCGCGCTCGCGATCGCCGCATCGATGCTGGCACCGGGCGCCCCCGCAGCGTCCAGTGCCGTGGTGGTGACCATGGACGTCTCGAGCGCCACCCAGCTCGACGCCAGCGGATGCTCGACCGGCACGCCCGGCGTCACGAGCTTCGGCATCGTCCAGCCCGGCACCACCTTCGTTGCGGGCGACTGCGCACTGCAGTTCGGCTCCACCAACGACACCGCCAAGCTGCTGCTGTCCCAGGGCGACGTCGCCGGTTCGGCGATGTGGACGCCCGGCACGGGCACGATGGACGTGGCGTTCGGCGGAGGCGGGACCGGGTTCCGCAGCTTCGAACCCGGCGGCGCGGACTACCCCAACGCGGTCGCCCGCCAGTCGACCGGCAAGCTCGTCACCGCGGGCTACTCCCAGCCGGGCGCCACGCGCCTGTCCACCGTCATCCGATTCACCGCCGCCGGGATCGAGGACACGACGTTCGGTCCCAGTGGCACCGCGATGTACACCGCCGACCTCAGCCCCTCGAGCACGGACGACTTCAGCGACCTGGTGGTGCTGCCCGACGACCGGATCCTCGTCGTCGGGACCGCGGACAACGGCGGCGCCACGAACGAGGACGTCGTCATCGTCCGGCTCACCGCGAACGGGCTCATCGACCCGAGCTTCGCGTCCGGCGGCACCATCGAGACCAGCCTGAGTGCCGGCAACGACCTCGGCACCAGCGTCCTCACCATGCCCGACGGACGGTTCCTCGTTGCGGGAACCTCGAGCAGCGACATCTTCGTCCAACGGTACTCCGCCGACGGCGTGCTCGACACCACGTTCGGCACCTCCGGCACGCTGCTCGTGAACCCCGGCACGTCGGACGGCGTCGGGTCCATGGCGTGGGCGCCCAACGGCGACCTGCTGCTCGGCGGCTGGGCCGGCGGCGCCCCGAACCGGTTCGCGCACTACCGCATCGGCCCCACCGGCGCGGTGCTCTCCTCGTCCTTCGCCACGTCGTTCGGGACGGGGAACGCCTACGGGTACGGCGGGGTCACCGCCGCACCCGACGGCAGCAGCTACATTGCCGGCACCGCAGCCACCGCAGCCGGCAGCGGCGACTTCGCCATCGCCAAGTACACCGCCGCCGGTGCACTCGACACGACCTGGGGGACGAACGGCCTCGTGACCGTGTCGATCGCGCCGGGGACCGGGACGGACCAGTCGCTCGCGCCGCCGATCGTGCTGCCCGACGGGCGGATCGTCCTGACGGGGTTCTCGAACAACGGCTCCAACAGGTGGTCGGCCGTCCGCCTCAAGTCGGACGGCACGGTGGACACGACCTTCGGGACCAACGGCGTCGTCATGGTGGTGACCCACGCGGGCAGTTCCCCGGATTCGCTGCTCGGGCCCGACGGCAAGGTCATCATGACGGGCTCCGGCAACAGCGGCACCACGCTGGGCCAGTTCGACTCGCTGTCGGTGGCCGACTACGTCAACGCGGGCGGCGGCGGCGACACCGACTGGTCCGGCGGCGCCAACACGTTCGGGGCGTGCCTGCTGTCGTTGACGGGCGCGAACCTGCTCAACGACTGGGGCATGACGGGGGCCTGCGCCGCGTCCGACACGTCGCCGTGGAACGCGGTTGCCCAGAACACCGGGGCAAGCGGGGCGCAGGTCGCGCACACGACGTCGGCGATGGCGGTCGGCACCGCGCGACTGCGCTTCGGCGTGCGCACCGCCACTGCGCAGCGTCCCGGCTCCTACATGGCGCCGATCGATGTCACGGTGCTCGCCCCCGGCTGACGCCCGCAAACACGGCGCCGCGGGAGCTGGCCACCTTCGGCCGCGCGACGGTCCCGGCCGGTCACCGGCCCGGGCACGGGGAGATTCGTTCGGCGAGCGGAGGTACGGTCGGTGGCATGACTTCCCCCGCGATCGCCCCGAGCACCCCCCGACCGGGCATCGCGGCGCCATCCGCACCCGTCTCCGCACCGCCCGCCCCCGGGGTGGTGGTCAACGACATCCACTCCAAGCTCAACGAGACCGTGATGCGCCGGGTCGAGCAGGTGCACTCGACCGAGGACGTCCAGCGCGCCGTGCGCGACGCCGCACGCGAGGGCCTGCCGGTGGCGATCGCCGGCGGCCGCCACTCCATGGGTGGGCAGCAGTTCGTCACGGACGGCGTGCTCATCGACACGCGGGCGATGAACCAGCCCGTGTCGTTCGACCCCGTCCGTGGCACTGTCACCGTGCAGGCGGGCATCGAATGGCCCGAGCTCATGAAGTACCTCGACGACGAGCCGCGCAACCACGTCGACGACGCCGCTGGCACCGACCACGTGTGGGGCATCCGCCAGAAGCAGACGGGCGCCGACCGCCTCTCGATCGGCGGCGCCATCGCGTCCAACATCCACGGCCGGGGGCTGCACATGCGCCCGTTCATCGACGACGTGGAGAGCATGCGCGTCGTGGATGCCGACGGCGCGGCCAAGACGGTCAGCCGCACCGAGAACGCCGACCTGTTCCGCCGCGTGGTCGGCGGCTACGGCCTGTTCGGCGTGGTCACGGAGGCGACGCTGCGCCTGGCCCGGCGGCACCAGGTCGAGCGCACCGTCAGCGTCACCGACATCGACCACGTCATGGGGGACCTCGATACGAGGATGGCGAAGGGCGCCGAGTACGGCGACTTCCAGTTCGCGATCGACCCCAAGTCGCCCGACTTCCTCGTGAAGGGCGTGCTCTCCACCTACGCACCCGTCGCGGATCCCGCCCCCATCCCCGCGGACCAGAAGCACATCTCGGACGAGGGCTGGAAGCAGCTCATGCTGCTCGCCCACACCGACAAGTCGAAGGGGTTCGACGTCTACGCCAAGTACTACACGAGCACCACGGGCCAGCGGTACTGGAGCGACTCGCACCAGATGGCCAACTACACCGACGACTACCACCTGGGCGTCGACAAGGCGACGGGCGC
>JAOPYS010000144.1 GCA_025964465.1 Thermoleophilia bacterium | reverse complement strand
CTACCGTGGCGGCCTGCCGCGCGCGACGAGCGACCGCGGCCAGCAGGTGGCGCAGCGGGCGATCTTCGACGTGCAGCGCTCCCTTGAGGAGGCGACTGCCCTCCAGCACCCCGACCGGGTGCAGCTGTGCGACCGCGCGACGGTGGACGGCGCCGCGTACTGGCCCGACGGCGCCGAGGCGTTCTTCCGCTCCATGGGGACGACCCGCGAGCGCGAGCTCGGGCGCTACGACGCCGTCGTGTTCATGCACACTGCCGCGCGGCTGCCGGCGGGGTACGAGCGCGACCTCGAGGTGCGGACGGAAGACCGGGCCGAGGCGATCGAGCTGGACGCCGGCATCTTCGAGCTGTACGCCGACCACCCGCGCCTGATCACCGTGGAGAGCAACGCGTCGTTCCTCGACAAGCTCACCACCGTGCGCAACGCCATCGCCCGCCTCGTGCGCGCGGAGGTGCCGATGGGCATCCCGCGCCCGCTCGTGGGGATCACCGGCGGTGGCGGTGCACGGGACGCTGCGCCGCTGTCGTCGCTGATGGGCCTGGCCAGCGTCCAGCACGTGCTGCCCGTCGACGACTGACACACGCGCGAGCTGCCCGAGCTGCCCGCCGGCCCGGGTTCAGGGTGCGGTGACCGAGCGCGCGCCACGGTGGTGCATCTCGCCCCACGCCGGCGTGGTGCCGGAGGTGCCGCCGCGCAGGCCGGCGGCGAGCCCGCGCAGGCGCCACCACGCGGTGCGCTGGCGGTGCCCGAACTGCTCGACGATCGCCACCAGGAGCAGCACGGCCACGTCCCGGGGGCGCGTGACGAGGCCACGTCCGCGGATCTGTTCGAGCAGCAGCGCGGCCATCCCGAGCGCGAGCCCGAAGCACACGGCGAAGCCCGCGAGCGCGGCGACGACGGTCCACGCGATGGCGCCCGTCGACGCGGCGAACGCCAACGCCGCCAGGCCCAGCAGCTCGACGAGGGGCGCGAGCAGCTCGAACAGCCCGAGGAAGGGGAGCGACACCATCCCGACGGCGCCGTGGCGGGGGGAGAAGAGCATCCCGCCGTGGCGGTTCACCGCTTCGACCAGCCCGCGGTGCCAGCGGATGCGCTGGGCCCGCAGGCTCGCGACGTCCTCGGGCACCTCGGTCCAGCACAGTGCCTCACCGAGGAAGACGATCTCGGGTCGCCGTCCGTCGCGGCGGACGGTGGCGTGCAGGCGCAGCACGATCTCCAGGTCCTCGCCGACGGTGTCCACGTCGAGGCCGCCGCAGGCGCGCAGCACGTCCGTGCGGAACATCCCGAAGGCGCCGCTCACGACGGGGAGCGCTCCCAGCGCGGCCCAGCCGGCGCGGCCGATGTGGAAGGCGCGGGCGTACTCGAGGCACTGCAGGAGGGCGAGTGGCGATCGGGTCAGGCCCGGTGTGACGCGCCCGGCCTCATCGACGTGCGACCCGTTCAGCACGCGGATGGCGGCGCTGACCGCCACGACCTGCTCGCCGCCCTCGATGAAGGGCAGCACGGCCTGGGCGACGGCGGTCGGCTCGAGCAGGGAGTCGGCGTCCACCAGCAGGGCGTACTCGCCCCCCGCGCGTTCGAGCGCGCAGTTCGTGGCGTCGGCCTTGCCGCCGGCGCTCGTCTCGATGACCCGCAGGCGCGGATCGGCGGAGCTGCGCCACGTCGTGATCACGCGCGAGCGCGCGCCGGGCGGCCGCTCGAGCAGCTCGGCGGTGGCCTGCAGGTCGAACGCGCGGTGGAGCTGCCCGAGCGTGTCGTCGGTGCACCCGTTGGCGACCACGAGCACCTCGAGGCGACGCCATCCCTGCGCGAGGAGCGAGCGCACGGACGCGACGATGGAGGCGGCCTCGTCGTGGGCGGGCACGACGACCGTGACGGAGGGCTGGTGCGGGCTGGCGGCGAGCTCTGCGGCGCCCCAGGCCCGGCGTCGGGCGCGCGCCATGTCCGCGAAGGCTGCGCGGGCCGCGTTGAGGAGCAGCGTGGAGTAGCCGATCGCGAACACCGAGAAGAACACGCCGACGATGATGTCGACGAGCGTGAGTGCGCCCGGGCCCATCAGGTGGGGCCGGGGGGCGTGGGGGGCTCGGGCATGGGACGCTGGCGGAACGGCGACCCGGCCGACAGCAGCGGCGCGGTGCGTTCGAGCGGCGTGCAGCGACCGACCAGCGTGGTCGCGAGCGAGCGGACGCGCGGCTCGGGGTCGCGCAGCGCGGCGGCCACGGCGATGCCGGCCTCGAAGCCGCCGCGGGCGAGGTTGTCGGCGGCCACCGTCGGGTTGATCACGCCGGTGCGCACGCCGTCGAGCAGGGCCCGCGCGGAGTCGGCGCCGCCGAGCCGCCCGAGGTCCTGGGCGATCCGCACGCGCTCGATCGCATCGGGCTCACCCTGCATCCAGCCCCCGAGCACGCGACCGAGGCCGGGGTAGTTGCCGTCGAGCACGACTCCGGTGCGGGGCTGGGCTCCGTCGGGCGGGGCGTGCGTTACGTACTGGGGCGACCCCGGCGGCGGCGCTGCGTGCTGGGCGGCCGCGACCTGGACGAGTGCCATGGGCACCTGCCCGACCGACGCCCCGCGCGCCTGGGCTGGCGCCGACTGCGTCGCGGCCTGCGTCGCGGCTCGACTGATCCACGCACAGGCGGCGGCACATCCGACCGCGCACGCGGCTGCGACGATGCCGCCGGCCACGGCGAACCACAGGAAGAAGTGCTGCCCCACGCAGGCGAGCCTAAGGCACCTGGTCGTTCGACGGGGGAATGAGTCGAAGAAATCTCCACGGGAGTGTGGTGATCCGCTCCGCCGGACATGAGCCGGGCATGATCGTGGCACCGTACAGTGCGCTCTCGAGCGTCGCGCCACCGCCGACGCCGTGTCCGCCACCGCCTCCGGGCCCCCCGCCACCGCCCGCGCCCGTCCCGCCCGGGCCGGCGCGCGACTTCTCCGGCCACCGCTTCGGCCACACCACGGGGACGTGGTGGCGCGCCGGTGACCACCTCACCCTGCGCCTCGGCACCCGGATCGGCAGCGGCGACGGCTATGGCACGTGGAGCGAGGCGGTCGACGCGGCTGCGGCAGCCTCGGCGGGCGCGGCCGGTGCGATCGCGGTCTGTGACGATCGCGGGCGCCTGTACCTGTACTCGGTGAGCGCCGGGTGCGTGCTGGGCGCGCACCCGCTGCGCCTCGGCGAACGCCACGAGGTGGGGTACGCGTTCCGTGACGACGTCGTGCGCGGCCTGGTGGACGGCGACCTCGTCGCGTCGCGGGGCGACTGCCTGCACCGCTGGATCCCGCTGCCGGCGCTGCCGCCGGGCTGACGGCCGGTCAGCCGCCCTTGGTGCAGCCGGCGGCGTACTGGTCCTCCGGCGGTGCCGCGGCCTGCTTGCCGAGGAACATGCGCACGGCTGCGCGGTTGCGCTCGTCGGGCACGATCACCGATCCGTCCCCGTTGTCCTCGGGGTCCCCGCCGAGGCGGCAGCGCAGGTTGTTGTCGCCCTTCGACCACACCTTGCCGAAGCCGAACGAGAGCATCTCGCTGGCGCTGATGTCGGTCGTGAGCGGACCGACGACCGCGCGAGGAACGCCGCGTGGGTGCCGGAGCGAGGATGGTGACGCGACCTCGGAGATGATCGCGTCGATGACGCGCTGCTGGCGTCGTGCGCGCCCGAGGTCGGTGCTCTCGGAGGGGTCGCGGGCGATGGTGGCGTCGTCGACGTGGCGGATGCGCGCGTAGGCGAGCGCGTGCTTGCCGTCCAGCGTCTGCTTCCCCTTGGGGAAGAACCAGCGCCCGCCGTCGAACCAGTACTGCGTGTTGCGCGGCCCGCGGATCTGCGTCGGGTTGTCGATCTCGATCCCACCGAGCTCGTCGACCACGTCCTTGAACCCGTCGAAGTCGACCTGCACGACGTGGTTGATGTCGATGCCGGTGACGCGGCGTGCCGTGCGGATGGCGAGCGGGAGCCCGCCGTTGCCGTAGGCCTCGTTGATCTTGTGCTGGCCGGACATCCCGGGGATCTCGACGTAGAGGTCGCGCGGGATGGAGAGGAACGACACGGTGCGGCTGGGCACGTCGGTGCGCATGAGCATGAGCGTGTCGGCGCGGCCGCGCTTGCCGTTCTCACCGGTCTTGACGCGATGGGCGGAGGTGTCGGCCCCGACCAGCAGCGTCACCTGCGAGGACGAGATGGCCGGGCCGTCGGTCGGCGCGAGTGCGGCGCGCACGTCCTCGGGCAGCTGGTCGTTGCGCTCGTTGACCGCGCTGCGGAAGGATAAGAAGGCGATCGCCGACCACACGATGCCGACGGCGATGACGAGGAAGACGGCGCGGCGCACGAAGCGCAGCACGCGGCGCGGCGCGCCTGCGCCCTTCGGCCCGCCCGGTCCGGAGGCATCCGCCCCGTCCCACGCAATGGTTCCGTCCCCGCGCACCCGGCGGGGTTGGCGGTAGACCCGATATGGTTTCTCGGTCGTCGGCACGACCCGCAAACTATAGCGACAGGACCCCGGATGCAGGCAGCTCCCCACCACGGCGCGGTGATCGGCGTCGACCTCGGCGGGACCAAGCTCATGGCGGGACTGTT
>JAOPYS010000135.1 GCA_025964465.1 Thermoleophilia bacterium | reverse complement strand
GGGCGGCGACATCAAGACGATCACGTGGAAGGACTCGTGGGCGTCGCTCGACGGCATCTCCGAGACCACGATGCGCAACCACTGGAAGCTCTACGAGGCGTACGTCGGCAAGTGGAAGGAAGGCGTCGAGAAGCTCGGCTCCATCGACCTCTCCAAGGCCAACCAGATCCTCAGCGACTGGCGCGCCGTCAAGACCGACATCACCTTCGCCATCGGCGGCGTGAAGAACCACCAGCTCTACTTCGACCACCTCGGTGGCGACGGGCAGCTGCCGTCCGGTTGGCTCGCCGACGCGCTCACCGCGCAGTGGGGCTCGCTCGACGCGCTCAAGGCCGACCTCAAGGCGACCGCCATGGCGGGTCGCGGCTGGGCCTGGCTGGCCTACGACTGGGACACGCGCCTGTTCGGCACCTACATCGGTGACGCGCAGAACACGTTCCCGATCTGGAACGGCACCCCGATCGTCGCGCTCGACGTGTACGAGCACGCGTACTTCGCCGACTTCGGCACCGACCGCGCCTCCTACATCGATGCGTTCTTCAAGAACCTCGACTGGAACGTCGTCATCGAGACGGCCGAGGCGTACGAGATCGAGAAGCACGTCGGCGCCTGATCTGCCGACGGCTGGGTACGACACGGGGGCGTCCCGGGCATCGAGATGCCGGGGGCGCCCCTGCGTGGTGGTGGAGGAGCAGCACAGGTGAACCAGTTCGCGATCGCAGCCATGGGCAGTGACCAGCCCGGCATCGTCGCCGCGGTCGGCGAGGCCCTGATGGAGCTCGGCGGCAACATCGACGACTCCTCGATGACGATCCTCGGTGGGCACTTCGCCATGCTGCTCGTCGTGCAGGCGGAGGCCGAGCGCGAGGCGGTCCAGGAACAGCTGGCGGACGTCGCCGGGCGCTACGACCTGCTGCTGGAGGTGCGCCCGTCCGAGCGCCACGCGCTGGGTGACACCGACCGCGACGACTACGTGGTCGCGGCCTACGGGCCCGACAAGCCGGGCCTGGTCTCGAGGCTGTCGCGCGTGCTCGCGGACGCGGACGCCAACATCAACGACTTCGGCAGCCGGCTCGGCGCCGACCACACGTTCGCGATGTGGTTCAACGTCAGCCTCGCGGAGGGCACCGACGTCACCTCGCTCGGCCTGCAGCTGAGCGAGGCGGGGGCGGCACTCGACCTCGACGTGCGGCTCTACCGCGCAGAGGCCGAGGAGCTCTAGGGCGTGCCCGTCCGTGAGGTCGTTCGCTTCCCCGACGCCCGGCTCAAGACGCCGTGCGAGCCGGTCGGGGATCCCGGTCCCCTCGAGGGGGAGCTGCGCGTGCTCGCGCTCGACCTGCTCGACACGATGGACTCCTTCCCCGGGTGCGTGGGCATCGCCGCGCCACAGGTCGGGGCGCTGGTGCGCATGGTCGCGGTGGACGTGACCGGCCACCCCAAGGCGCGCAGCAGCAACGGCCGCCTGCTGCTCGTGGACCCCGAGGTCGTCGACTCCAGCGGCAGCTGCGTGATGCGCGAGGGCTGCCTGTCCATCCCGGACTTCACCGGCAACGTGCGGCGGGCCGAGGCGGTCGTCCTGCGCGCTAGCGACATGGAGGGCACCGAGCTGCGCCTCGAGTGCGACGCGTACGAGGCCCGCGTGGTGCTGCACGAGCTCGACCACCTCGACGGCCTGCTGTTCCTCGACCGCGTGGCGCGCGCGGCGGACGTGTTCCCCCGGAAGCGGTACCGGTGAGCGGGCCCACGCAGCCCTCGGCCCCGGCGGATTGGATCCTGCCGGCAGCGTCGGCGGCCGCCGACGCTCGACCGGTGCTGGCCGAGCTGCTCGGCGCCGACTACTCGGCGCGGTCGATCACGCCGCAACGCTCCGACCGAGCCCCGGACGTGGTGCGCCGCGCGCTGGCGCGGTTCTCGCCGTGGGACAGCCGCCACGCGACCGACCTGGGCGGCGACTGGTGCGTCGCCGACCACGGCGATGCGGGGGCGATCGACGCCTCGACCTGGGAGCAGGCGGTCGCGCGCATCGGTGCACTCGCCGATCGCGCGTTCGCGACGGGCCGGTTCGTCGTGTCGCTCGGCGGCGACCACTCCGTCGCGTGGCCGCTGGTGGATGCGGCGATGCGGACCGTCCGGGGGCAGCACGGCCCCTCCGGTCGCCTCGGCGTGCTGCAGCTGGACGTGCACCACGACGTGCGCAGCCTCGAGCACGGCCCCTCCAACGGCACGCCGATGCGCGGCCTGCTGGAGGCCGGGTCGATCCTGCCCGACGACCTGGTGCAGGTCGGAATCCACCCCTTCGCCAACCGCCGCGCGCTCACCGAGTTCTGCGACGAGCAGCTGATCCGGCGCCTCACCCTCGACGACGTCGCCGAGCTCGGGCCGGAGGAGGCGACCCGCACCGCCCTCGCCGCGCTGCGCGGCACCGACGCGATCTACCTCACGGTCGACATCGACGTGCTGGACCGCGCCTTCGCGCCGGGCACCGCCGCCGCCATGCCCGGCGGCCTCGACCCGCGCACGCTCGTGCGCATCGTCGAGCTGGCCTGCCGCGACCCGCGCGTGATCGCGATGGACGTGGTGGAATTCGATCCGGAGCGTGACGTGGCGGACGTGACCGCGTACGCTGCTGCCAACGTCGTCGTCGCCGCGCTCGCCGCGGTGGCCCGCCGCTGACGCCATGCTGGACCGCATCACTCCCAACACCATCACCTTCACGCGGATCGCGCTGATCCCCGTGTTCGTGCC
>JAOPYS010000120.1 GCA_025964465.1 Thermoleophilia bacterium | reverse complement strand
GATCCTCCCGAGGACCCCCTCGATCCGGCGCGCGAGCGCGAGGTGCTGGCCGCGTGCTGAACGACCGCAGCCACCCGGCGATCGTCGAGCGCGAGGCGTCGGCCGTGCTCGTGGTCGACGTGCAGTCCGGGTTCCGCGACCACGCGGAGGGGTTCGTCCCGATGGTGCGCGAGATCCGGCGCCTGCTCGAGGGCGCGCGCATCCTCGGCGTGCCGGTCGCGCGGACGGAGCAGTACCCCAAGGGCCTGGGCGCCACCGTGCCCGAGCTCGTCGACGCGATGGGCCCGCACGCGGCGTGCGTGGAGAAGCTCGAGTTCGACGCGACCTCGGCGGCGGGCTGGGAGGAGCTGCCGTCGGAGGTGCGCGCCGCCCGCCACGTCGTGGTGGTCGGCATCGAGGCACACGTGTGCGTGCGGCAGACGACGCTCGCCCTGCTGGCCGCCAGCCGCGCCGTGCACCTGCCGGTCGACGCCGTCGCGGCTCGCTCGGCCCTGCACCGTGACGTGGCCGTGCGCTCGCTCGCCCGCGCGGGCGCGCACGAGACCACGGTCGAGGCAGTGCTCCTCGACTGGTGCGGCGCCGCCGGCTCCGCCGAGTTCCGCGCCGTGCAGGCCCTGCTCAAGCAGCCCTGACCCCGACTCCTCGCAAGGGGCTACTTGAGGATCGGGACCACGGTCTCGGCGACGCCGACCTCGTGGCCGTCGAACGTCTCACGCGTGGTCCAGGTGAGCACGCCGGGCACGTCGGCGAGGTTGTTGCGCACCGTCGGCAGCGCCCGCGCGGCCTGCGGCGAGTCCTTGGAGATCGCGGTGAAGATCGCTTCGACGTAGGCGCCCAGGTCGATGTAGCCGTACTGGCCGACCTCCTTCGGCGGCTTCGCAGCCTTCACGACGGAGTGGTACGTGTCCGAGTCGCCGAGCGTGTCCGCATCGCCGTTGAGTGCCGGCACGACCTTGGACGGTGCGTTGGGCGGGAAGCCCGCGACGAGCAGGCCGTCCGCCTCCTCCGCCGAGATCGTGAGCCCGGCGGGCGACAGCAGCGCCGCCACGTCGATGCCCACGGCCTTCATCCCGGCGACCGCCTGCGGCGTCAGTGCGCCCTTGAGCGCCACCGCGGCCGGCGAGCCCGCGCGCAGCTTCAGCGTGACGGAAGTGCCGTCGGCGTTCGACGTGAGGATGATGCCGGCCTTCACGGCCGCGGCCTTCAGCTCGGCGGGCGGCGTGTACCCGCCTGCGTCGAGGCGGCCCGACGTGGTCACCTCGAAGATCCGGTCCTTGATCGGCGCGGGGGTCGTGCCGGCACCCGAGCTCGCGGCCATGCCCAGCAGCGGCGCGAGGTCCTCGACGATCGCGTAGCTGGCGTCGTCGGCGTCCTCCGACGCCTTCGCGAGGTCCTCGTCCTCGAGCACGGTGCGGAGCAGCTCGACGCCCAGGTCGGACGCCCACTTCTCATCCGGCGCGCAGTCCGCACCCAGCTCGTCGAGCTTGATGTCGTAGGCGTCGCTCACCTCGGCCCACGCGTCCTGCACGCGACCGATCCCCGACCCGTCGCTGGACCCGGCCTGCACGATCGGAGCGGACGCCGGCATCCGCTCGGCCAGCTCGCGCGCGTCCACCTTCGGGCTGGCGAGGTCGCGCGGGTTCGACCACGTCCCGCGGAAGCGCAGGCCCGTGTCGTCGATGGTCGCCGAGCCGCCGATCCAGTTGGGCACCAGCTCGTCGACCGCACCGGAGGAGAGGACCTTGCCGAGCTGGTCGAGCTGCTCGTCGGTGATCGTGGCGCTCTTGTCCTCGCGCACGAGGTCGGGCACGGCGTCGAGCACGGGCTTGGTCGCCACCGCGAACCCGAAGGCGTTGTGGCCGATGCTGGCGTCGATCACGGCGCTGCCGGTCTCGTCGTCGGCGATCGAGTCGTCCCCGTCGTGCACGTCGATGAGGCGCTCCAGCCCGGCCTTGTCGGCGGCGATGACCATCAGGTCGTCCTCGATGGCGAACGCTCCATCACCGCTCTTGTCGGTGTAGTAGTCCACGCCCTTGCGCGAGTGCTTGGTCAGCTTGCCCTCCGCGAGGTCGGCCAGCACGTCGTGCGCCGCGTCCTTGTCGTCGACGTCGATCCACCCCGCGACGGGCGGGTGGTCGCCGTCGAACTTCGAGAAGTCGTTGTCGGTGATGGCGAGCCCCGCACGGTCGCCGAAGGCCGCCTCCAGCTGCTTGGCGGTGAGCTTGCCGTGCGTCTTCTCGTCCTTGTTCGCCGACTTGGCGATCTCCTCGAACCCGCGCTTGCGCAGGCCCTTGCCGGAGCTCGCCGGCAGGAAGCCCTCGGCCAGCGACCAGATCGGCAGGCGCCCGAGCGTGTTCACGGCCTCGTCGATCGTGTCGGCGGAGACGTCCGCGCTGGCGACGAGCCAGGTGTCGCGCGGGAGCCACGACAGGGCCCCGTCGCCCCCGGTCACGCCGGCGACCGCATCGTCGCCGGAGGAGCCGCCGCTGCCACAACCAGCGGCGATCGCCGCCGCGGCAGCCACCACGGCGCCGGTGCCGAGGATTCGTCGGGCGGTCGAACGGAGGCGGGGAGCAGGCGTGCGGGAGGCGGACATGGGAGCGCCCCTACCCGCTCGCGCTTCACCCGACACGGCCGAGGGAAGGTAGGGTCCCGGCGAGTGCACCGCGAGGCAGAGGTCGGACACGATGACGCTTGAGAGCTGGATCCCGGTCGGGTTGTTCCTGATCGTGGCGATGATGATCCCCGCGGGGCTCATCACGCTCGGCTTCGCCTTCGGCACGCGCTCGCGCCGCCCCGACGCGGTCGCCGGCAACAAGCAGCTCGCGTTCGAGTCGGGCGTCTCGACCGGCCACGCCGGCCGCCAGCGCAACCCGATCGACTTCTACCTCACGGCGATGCTGTTCATCATCTTCGACATCGAGATGGTGTTCATGGTGCCGCTCGGCCTCGTGCTCGGCGACCTGGGCACGTACGGGTTCGTCGAGCTGCTGGTGTTCGTCGGGATCCTCGCGGTGGGCTACGCATACGTCTGGGGCCGTGGAGCCCTCGAGTGGGAGTGACAGATGGCCGACGACACGACACCTGACGCGGGCGCCGCCGCCTACGACGCGGCCGGCGACCCCAACCTGCAGACCGCCTACCACCTGCACCGGCAGGGGCAGCTGGGCGACCGCCAGCTGCTGCAGCTGGACCCGAACCTGCGCCGCAACCCGGCCCAGGAGGTGCGCGAGGACATCGAGTCGCAGATCCTGCTGACCACCGTCGACCGCATGGCCGGCTGGGCCGGCTCGCAGGTCAACAAGGCGCAGAGCAACTCGCTGTGGCCGGCGATCTTCGGCCTCGCGTGCTGCGCCATCGAGATGATGAGCGTCACCTCGTCGCGCTACGACCTCGCGCGCTTCGGCTCCGAGGTGTTCCGCGCCTCGCCGCGCCAGGCGGACATGATGATCGTCTCGGGGCGCCTCTCCCAGAAGATGGCAGCGCCGCTGCGCCAGGTCTACGACCAGATGCTCGAACCCAAGTGGGTCATCGCCATGGGCGCCTGCTCCAGCTCCGGCGGGATGTTCTCCAACTACGCCGTGGTGCAGGGCTGCGACAAGGTCGTGCCGGTCGACGTGCACGTGCCGGGGTGCCCGCCGCGCCCCGAGCAGCTCATGCACGGGTTCATGCTCCTGCAGGACAAGATCCGCACGGGCGAGCCGCCGGCGTACCTGCAGGAGGTCGGTTCCAGCGAGAGCGTGCAGCAGTACGAGCAGTGGCTCGAGCTGCGCCGCACCAAGGGTGACGGGGTCTTCGCATGACAAGCCGACGAAGCGAGGGCCGCGTGCCCGCAGGGCACATGGCCGAGCGAGGAGTGCTTGCACGGCGCTCCGACGTAGGAGGAGTGTCGTGACGGACGTACTCACGCCTCCCGGCGAGGGCATCCCCGCCGACACCTCCTCCCCCGATCCGTTCGGCCGCGGCGTGGCCGGGCTGCAGCGCGAGGACGTCGACGCGGCGCACCGCGCGCTCGCGGGCCCGTCCAACGCGGTCGACCACCGCGGCCTGGCGATCGCCACGGAGACGGCCGCGGCGCTCGTGGCCGAGCTCGGTGCCGGCGCGACGGAGTGGACCAGCTTCCGCGACGAGGTGACGGTCACCGTCACCCCCGCCGCGCTGCACGCCGCCGCCACCTGGCTGCGCGACACCGCGGGCTTCGCCTTGTTGAGCGACATCAGCCCGTGCGACCGCCTCGGCTCCGAGCACGACTTCCCCGCGCGCTTCCACGTCGACTACATCGTGACCAAGCTCGTGCCGGGCGCGCCGCGCGTGCGCCTGCGTGCGTGGGTCGACGAGGGCCAGGCCCTGCCGTCGCTGATCGAGGTGTACCCCACCGCCGACTGGCACGAGCGCGAGGCGTTCGACTTCTTCGGCATCGAGTTCACCGGTCGCCAGGGCCTGCGGCGCCTGATCATGCCGGAGGACTGGGTCGGCCACCCGCTGCGCAAGGACTACCCGATCGGCGGCGAGCCGGTGACCTTCACGAACTCCGTCCGGGAGATCGACTGACATGCCGGCCACACGCATCCCCACACCGATCCCCAGCGAGCTGCATCCTCCGGACGACCCGGAGATCCGCGAGCAGCTGATGCACCTCAAGGTCGGGCCCAACCACCCGTCGACGCACGGCGTGTTGCGCCTGGACCTCTTCCTCGACGGTGAGGAGGTCGCCGGGTGCGTGCCGCAGATCGGCTACGTGCACACCGGCATCGAGAAGAACATCGAGCAGAAGACGTGGTGGAAGGCCATCCCGTACTTCGATCGCATGGACTACCTGTCGTTCTACTTCGGCGGTTACGCCTACACGACGGGCGTCGAGCGGCTGCTGCAGCTCGAGGTGCCGCGCCGCGCCGAGTGGCTGCGCGTGCTGTTCATGGAGCTGGACCGCATCTACTCCCACCTCGTGTGGCTCGGCACGAGCGCGCTCGAGATGGGCGCGATGACGCCGTTCTTCTACTGCTTCCGCGAGCGCGACTCGATCTCCGACCTCTTCGAGATGGCTGCGGGCTACCGCATGCACCCGCGCTACTTCACCTTCGGCGGCCTGTTCGAGGACATTCCGCCGGCGTTCGCCAAGGCGTGCTCCGACCTGCTCGACGAGCTGCCGGGCCGGTTCGAGCAGTACGTCGACCTGCTGAGCCAGAACCCGATCTGGAAGGACCGCCTGATCGGCGTCGGCTACCTGTCGGCGGAGGACGCGGTCGCGCTCGGCACGACGGGCCCGAACCTGCGCGCCAGCGGCGTGGACTGGGACCTGCGCACCGCGGCGCCCTACGGTGCGTACCGCGAGCTCGACGTGAAGAGCGTCGTGCGGCCGGAGGGTGACTGCTACGCCCGCTACCTCGCGCGCATCGAGGAGATGTTCGAGAGCGTGCGCATCTGCCGGCAGGTGCTCGACGGCCTGCCCGAGGGGCCGGTCATCACCGACGACCGCAAGGTCGTGCTGCCGCCGCGCGGCGAGCTGCACACGTCGATGGAAGCCGTCATCCACCACTTCAAGCTCGTGACGCACGGGTTCCAGGTGCCGGCGGGCGAGGTCTACTCCACGGTGGAGAGCCCGCGCGGCGAGCTGGGCGTGTACCTCGTCTCCGACGGCGGCACCAAGCCGTGGCGCGTGAAGTGGCGTGGACCGAGTTTCGTCAACCTGCAGGCCGTCTCCGCCATGGTCGGCGGCGAGCTGATGGCCGACCTCATCGCGACCGTCGGCTCCGTCGACGCCGTGATGGGCGACGTCGACCGCTAGGCTCTGGGCGATGGCTGACGGGTCCGACAAGGAGCGCCTCGATCGCGAGCTGATCGAGCTGCTCAACGAGATCCGCGTGGCGCTGCCGGGCGTGCAGGTGTTGTTCGCCTTCCTGCTGGCGGTACCGTTCCAGGCGCGCTTCGCGAAGGTCACCGACTTCCAGCGGGACGTGTACTTCGTCGCCCTGCTGCTCACGTTGGTCGCGTCGGTGCTGCTGATCGCGCCCTCGGCGTACCACCGCGTCAACTTCCGCGCCTACGACAAGCAGCGGCTCGTCAAGCTGTCGGGCCGGCTCGCGCTGGCCGGCATCTACGTGCTGGGCGCGTCGATGGCCAGCGTGCTGCTGCTCATCTCCGACGTGCTCTTCTCGCGCGCCGAGGCGTGGACGGTCGCGGGCGTCGCCACGGCGCTCGTGGTCGGGCTGTGGGTCGTGCTGCCGCTGACGGCGCGGCAGCGACGCGAGGCGCGCGAGCACTGACGCCGATTCGCCCGTCCACGCCGCGGGCGGGGACCCTGCAGTCGGTTTCGTCGTTTCGTGCGGATTTCGGCGGAGTCCGTTTGCGCTGGCCGGAAGCGGCCCCGTATACCTGCCGCCCGGCGCCGGGGATGCGCCGTCCAATCGTCGAACGAGGGGTCATCAATGTCAGTTTCGAAGAGGATGCGACGGCTTGCGCTCGCAACCGGAGTAGCGTCGTTCGGTGTGCTCGCATTTGCGGGTGCAGCGTTCGCAGGCGAGGTCACCCAGGTGGGCACGACCCTCACCTACACCGGTGATGCTACGAGCGAGCGGCTGACCATCGATCAGACCGACGCCACGACCGTCGTCTTCGACCTGGATGGAGCCGCCGTTACGGAAACGGCGACCAACTGCGCCCCCACCGACGCCGACGCCGACGGTGAGGACGAGGTCACGTGCACGGCCGTGACCTTCACCTCGGTGACCGCGAACATGCTGAGCGGCAATGACTCCGCCGACGCAACGCTGGTCGAGGTTCCGACGACCTTGAACGGCGGCGATGGCGACGACAACCTCACCGGCGGCACTGGCAACGACACGGTGAACGGTGATGCGGGCGACGACGCGCTCCTCGGTGGAGCGGGCGACGACACCCTGAACACGGGCGTTGGCACGAGCGACGAGACCGCTGATGGCGAGGCCGGCAACGACTCGCTGACCAGCCCGACCGAAACCGCCGTCCTGACGGGCGGCGACGGCAATGACACGCTCGCAGCGACGGGGCGGTTCGCACGTCTCAACGGCGGAGCTGGCAACGACACGCTGAGCGCGACGGGGCGTGCCAGCCGCTTCTTCGGTGGCGACGGGGATGACGTCCTCAATGGCAGTGACGACACCAACAATGACTTCGGTCTCGAGGAGCTGCACGGCGAGGCGGGCAACGACACCCTCAACGGCAACGCGGGTGACGACAACCTCTTCGGCGGCGACGGCAACGACACGCTGAACGGCGGGGCCGGCAACGACAGCCTCGACGGCGGCTTTGGCGCCGACGCGTTCAACGGCGGTGCCGGCTTCGATACGGCGGACTTCACCGCCAGGTCGGAAGCGGTGACGATCGACATGCGCACCGCGGGTGGCGATGGGCAGGTCGGTGAGAACGACACGGTCGACGGCTCGATCGAGTTCGTGTACACCGGTACCGGCAACGACGTCGTCACGACGGTCGCATCGACGCTGGACGTCGACACGGCCGCCGGCAACGACGTCATCGTGCTGACCGGCACGGTGGCACCGAGCATCAGCGTTCGCGGCTCCGCGGGCGATGACACCATCGACGCGACGGCGCTCACCTCGGCCAGCTCCGACACGATCGCGGTCCTCTCCGGTGGAGCTGGCACGGACACGATCAAGGGCGGGGCTGCTCGCGTGACCATGTTCGGCGATGACGGCAACGACACACTGACCGGCGGCGCGGGCAGCGAAGTGCTCGAGGGCGGCGACGGCCTGGACACGCTGACCGGCAACGGCGGCAACGACCAGCTCGACGGCGGCACGCACCACACGGACGTGGCCCCGACCGGGCCGGGTATCGAGGACACCGACGGCCGCGACGGCGCGGACACCATCACCGGTGGCGACGGGTTCGACACGGTCAGCTACCAGGAGCGCACGGTCGGCGTCACGGTCGACCTGTCCTCCGCCGGCGGTGACGGCGAGACCGGCGAGAACGACGCCATCACCACGGTCGAGTCGATCGAGGGCACCCGCACGGGCGACACGCTGGTGGGCGACGCGCTCTCCAACACGCTCCGCGGCAACGGTGGGTCCGACAAGATCACCGGCAACGCTGGCTTCGACCAGCTGTACGGCGGTCCCGACGCGGACACCATCAACGCCTCGAACGACGCCATCGCCGACCTGATCAGCTGCGGCGAGGGCACCACGCTCAACCCCGACGGGACACCGGCTGGCACGGACGCGGACACGGCGGTGCTCGACTACCTCGACGTCGTCGCTGGCGACGCCGGGTGCGAGACGGTGACGCGGGCCAAGGCCCCGGTCGGCGTGCCGCGTCTGGGCACCGCACGCGGTGAGGTCATGCTCGGCACGGCCGGTGCGGACACGCTGTTCGGCCTCGGTGGCAACGACCTGATCCGCGGGCTCGGCGGCAACGACGAGCTGCGTGGCGGCATCGGCAACGACCGGCTGTTCGGCGGGCTCGGCAACGACGTGCTCGACGGTGACGCGGGCAACGACGTGCTTGCCGGCGAGACGGGTGACGACACGCTCAATGGTGGTCTCGGCAACGACGCCCTCGTGGGCGGCGCGGGCAGCGACTTCCTGATCGGCAACGCCGGCAAGGACAAGCTCGACGGCGGGGCGGGCAAGGACTTCCTCCTCGCTCGCGACGGCACGCGCGGCGACATCGTGACGTGCACGAAGCTCAACCTGCGCAACCGGTTCCTGGCCAAGCAGCGCGACATCGTGGTGGCCGATCGCGGCGACCTCGTGCGCAACCGCGCGTACTGCGCCTCCGTGTCCTTCGTCTGACGCACACGGCAGCGATGTGATCGACGGGCCGTCACCCTCCGGGGTGGCGGCCCGTCGTGCGTCGTGGCGCGCTTGAGTTGGCCCGCCTCCCCCGGATGGCCACGTCGCGTACCCGAACGGATGTTGGTACGAGCCCGTCCGCGGACATACGGTGTTGTCTGCAGCGGTCGGTCGACCGTGGCGTCGCCGAGGGGGCGTCGCCGGCAGGAGAGCCCGAGGGAGAACCGCATGTCCGTCGTCCGAAGTGTGCGCCGAGCCGTGCTCGTCTGCGTGCTCGCGCTCGTCGCGCTGCTGGCCATCGCGAGCGCTGCGGGAGCGGCGACCGTCGCGGTGGTGGGTGGGGCCGGAGGCGCGGCCACCTACACGTCCGCACCCGGTGAGCAGGACGACCTGATGATCTCGGGTGATGCGACTGCCGTGATCTTCGAGAGCAACACCGTGGACATCACCCCCGGGACGGCATGCACGCAGGGCACCCCGATCGATCCCGCGTTGCTGACCGCGGCCACGTGCTCTGGCGCGGGCTCGGTGCTGACGAACCTCGACGACATGGACGACGTCGCGAACGCGGGTCTGCTCGCGACCGCCGTCGCCTTCGTTGCCAACGGTGGCGTGGGGAACGACACGCTCGTCCCGAGCGCGGGCACCAGCACGCTCAATGGCGACGCCGACCAGGACACGCTCTATTCCAACTCCACTGGCACTGTGACGCTCAATGGCGGCCTCGATGGTGATCAGTTCTTGCTGATCGCCACAGGTGGCACCACCACCGCGAACGGTGACGCCGGCGACGACAACCTGGACGCGTCGGCCATGGCTCCAGCGGCCACGCTGATCGGCAGCGGGGGGATCGGCGACGACACCTTCCTGGGCGGCCCGGCGACCTCGAGCTTCGACGGCGGCCCCGGCCTTGACTCGATCACGGGTGGCGCGGGAGACGAGATCCTGCGCACCGGCACTGACGCGGACCCGGAGACGGTCGACGGTGACGATGGCAATGACACGCTGTACACGAGCGACACTGGCGGAGGGGACCAACTCATCGGCGGGCTGGGCAACGACGTGCTCAACATCGATTCCAGCGGGGGCACCAACACGGCCACCGGCGGGGCGGGCGCGGATGTGTTCCGGTCGGCGGCCTCGGCCGGCACCAACACCTTCTTCGGCGAGAACCTGGAGGACGACACGTTCGACCTCAGCGCAGCGACCGGCGGGGTCACCACCGCCGACGGTCTGTCGGGCAACGACACCTTCGTGGGTGGTGGCGGCTCCAGCACCTTCAACGGTGGCGACGGCAACGACACGGCCACGGGCGGCAGTGGCAACGACACGATCAACGGCGACGACGGCGCCGACACGCTCGCCGGCGGCGGGGGACTGAACACGGTCGACGGCGGTGCGGGGGTCGACACGATGACCAGCGCGGGCACCGGCGACAGCTTCTCGGGCGGACTCGGCAATGACGTCATCTACCGCGTCGGCGGGTCGGGTTCCGCACTCGCGGGCGACGACGGCGACGACCGGCTCGACCTGTCGGCGACGACGGCGTCGGACATCGCCACATCCGCCTCCGGCGGCGACGGCAACGACACCCTCATCGGCGGTGGCGGGTCGACTTACTTCGACGGCGATGCCGGCAACGACGTGACCACGGGCGGTGCTGGCGACGAGACGCTGAGCGAGTCGCCGTTCGACGGCGACGGGAGCGACACGACGAGCGGCGGCGGTGGCACCGACACCGTGACGTACGCCGGTCAGGTGGCCGCCGTGACGATCGACCTGTCGGGCGGCGCCAACCAAGGGGCAGCAGCGGAGAACGACACGCTGGCAGGCGACATCGAGATCGCGGTCGGCGGAAGCGGCAGCGACACACTGCGCGGCAACGGCGCGGGCAACCGCCTCGTGGGCGGGGGCGGCAACGACACGCTCGACGGCCGGGGCGGCAACGACGACCTGCAGGGCGGCACGGGCAACGACACCATCGACGCGACCGCGGACCAGCTCGCCGACTTCGTGACGTGCGACGCAGGCACCGACGTCGCGAACCTCGATTCGACCGACGTGCTCTCCCTCACCGCGGGGTGCGAGACCGTGAACCGTGCGGCGCCGCCCGCCCCGCCCACCACGCCGAACCCGCCTGCCCCGACCCCGACCCCGCCCACGCAGCCGCCCGTCACGCCCACGCCCGCGCCGCCGACGACGGTGCCTCCGGCCGGGACCGGCACGGCCGGCCCCGACACGCTCATCGGCACCACGCTCGTGGACGCGCTCTTCGGGCTGGGCGGCAACGACACTCTGCGCGGCTCCGGCGGGGACGACGAGCTGTACGGGGGCGTCGGCAACGACCACCTGTTCGGCGGCCCGGGTCGGGACGAGCTGTTCGGCGGCACCGGTGTCGATGCCCTCGCGGGGGAGGCGGGCGACGATGCACTCGACGGCGGCGCCGGCAACGATCGGCTCAACGGTGGCCTCGGCAACGACGTGCTCACCGGCGGGCTCGGGGCGGACGCCCTCGACGGCGCCACCGGCCGCGACCTGCTCGTGGCACGCGACGGCAGCAAGGCGCGCGACGTGATCACCTGCACCAAGGTCAACCTGCGCTCGGCGGCGGGTCGCGCGCAGCGCGACAGCGTGATCGCCGACCGCACCGACTCGATCCGCAACCGCGCATCCTGCCTGAGCGTGCTCGGCGGCTGAGCCCCATCGGGTTGTGACCACCGCGCGGCGCACGTAGGTTGGCCCTGCACGCGTCGAGGGGGACGCCGTGCGCCGCCGAGGAGGCACTCGCATGACCGTCGCCACGCTCGTACGCCGTTGCCTCGTGCTCGGCACCCTCGCCATGGCCTGTGCGGGCGCGACCCCAGCAGCTGCGTGGGCAGGCGACGTCACCGTCACCGGGGCCGGCAACGACCAGCTGACCTACACGTCGGGCGCCGGCGAGGTGGATTCCCTCGAGGTGAGCAGTTCCGATCCGACCACCATCACCTTCACCACGGACGCGGACGACGTGACGACAACCGCACCGGGCTGCACGCAGATCGGCACCGACGTGACCTGCAACGGAGCGACGTGGACCGCCGTCACGCTCGACCTCGGCGACGGGGGCGACCTGGTCGACGCGGGCCGCCTCCTGCCGGCCGTGGCGCTCCTGGCCTTGGCTGGGCCCGGCGCCGACAACGTCCTCGGCCACCCCGGATCCGATGAACTCCGCGGCGGCGCCGACGCGGTCGCGGACGTGCTGCGCGGCAACGGCGGCCTCGACACCCTCGTGAGCGAATCGTCGAGCCCGGGCGGCACCGACACGATGTCCGGCGGTAGCGGCACCACCACGACGGGCCTCGGCGGTGGGATCGGGCCCGACGCCTTCACCGGCGGCGCCGGCGCGTCCGTAATGATCGGCGGCACGGGCGGGGACAGCTTCACTGCAGGTTCTGGAGCGATCACCGCGTACGGCGGGTCCGACACGGCGCAGGACACCTTCGTCGGCGGGCCGGCGGCCGACAGCTACACGAGTCAGGGCACGAGCCCGTCGGGGGACCTGATCGACGGCTTCGCCGGAGCCGACACCCTGACGGGCGGCGATGGTGACGACACGATCTCCGACGGCGACGGAACGGACGTCGTCACCGGCGGCCCCGGCGACGACGTGGTCTTCGGCGCGGCGGACGGCGTGGACGACAGCTTCTCGGGCGGCTCGGGCGACGACACGATATCCAGCACCGAGGTCGGGCCCGTCGGTGACCACCTCGCCGGCGACGCGGGCAACGACAACCTCGTCGGTGGGGCCGGCAACGACACCATCGACGCGGGCGCCGATGTCGACGGGGACACGCTCACCGGCAACGACGGCGACGACCTGCTCACGACGAGCCCCCTCGCCGGCGGCAGCCTCGACGGGCTGAACGGCGACGCCGGCAACGACGTGCTGGACGCGCGCGGCGCTGGAGCCGACACGCTGGTGGCTGCCTTCGGCGGCGACGACGACGACGTCATCCACCTCGGCGACGGCGCCGGAAGTGTGGACGGGCAGGCCGGCAACGACACGATCGACACGGGGTCGGGGTTCTCCGTCGTCAACGGTGGCGATGGCAACGACGTGATCACCTACCGTGGCGGCAGCGGGGGCTGTGGCTGCGGCTTCGGCAGCCAGGTCAACGGCGGGGACGGGAGCGACACGATCGACGCGTCGGCCGTTCCTTCGGGTGCCACGGTGGTCGCGAGCGGTGGGGATGGCGACGACCTGATGACGGGGGGGCCCGCCGACCTGACCATGCTCGGTGACGACGGCACCGACGCCCTGCTCGGCGGCTCGGGCGACGAGCGCCTCAGCGGCGGCGCGGGCGGGGACACGGTCGCCGGCAACGGCGGCGATGACACCGTCATGGGCGGCAGCAGCAACACTGGGACCGTCGACGGCACCGACGCGCTGTCCGGCGGCGCCGGCACCGACGTGCTCAGCTACGCCGACCGCGACACGGGCGTGACCGTCGACCTGCGCACTGCCACCGCGGGCGAGGCGGGCGAGCTCGACACGATCTCCAGCTTCGAATCCGCCACCGGGTCGGAGGGCCCGGACACGCTGACCGGCACCGACGCCGGCAACGTGCTGGAGGGGCTCGGCGGTGCAGACATGCTCGACGGGCGCGGGGGCGTGGACTACCTCGCCGGCGACGAGGACGCCGACACGCTGCGCGCCGCCTCCGACGGCGTGTCGGACGCGATGACGTGCGGCACCGGCACCTTCGTCGCCGGTGGCACCGACGCCGACAGCGCCGACCTGGACCACCTCGACGTACTGCTGCCCGACGCCGACTGCGAGACCGTGACGCGCGCCGCCGCCCCCGTCGTGCCTCCCCCCGTCGTCCCCCCGGTGGTCGTCCCCCCCGTGGTCGTGCCGCCGGTCGCGACGCCGCCCACGGGCTCACCGCGCCTGGGCACCGTCCGCGCCGACAACCTGATCGGCACCCGGTTCGCCAACTTCATCCTCGGCCTCGCCGGCAACGACACGCTCCGCGGCCTCGCCGGCAATGACGAGCTCGCCGGCGGCCCCGGCAACGACCGCATCTTCGGCGGCCCGGGCCAGGACGCGCTGCGCGGCGACGCCGGCAACGACGTCCTGCGCGGCGACTCGGGCAACGACGCCCTCGTCGGCGGCGCCGGGCGCGACAACCTCGACGGCGGCACGGGCCGCGACTTCCTGGTCGCGCGCGACGGTGCCGCCGGCGACGTGGTCACCTGCACCAGGGTGAGCCTGCACACCAGGGCCGGCCTCGCCCAGCGCGACACGGTCGTCATCGACCCCCGCGACACCGTGCGCAACCGGGCGTACTGCGCTCGCGTCCTCGTGGGTTGAGCGCCCGCGAGCGCCGATCTTCGAACGGTCCCCACGGCCGGATCCGAGCTTCGTGGCGCGTGCCTCACCGGGCCACACCGAATGGGGTAGTCTCGCGCCGTGCATGGGCCCGGAGCCCGTGCCCGTACCGATGGAACCAGACGGAACGATGACGGCGCAGGGCACCCACGAGCTGATCGAGCGCATCGAAGCGATGGCCGCTCGATATCCCAATCGCAAGAGCGCGATCATCCCTGCGCTGCACCTTGCGCAGGAGCAGTTCGGCTGGCTCCCCGCCGAGGCGTTCGAGGCCGTGGCCGAGGCGCTGGAGACCACGCCCGCCTTCGCCCAGTCGGTCGCCTCCTTCTACGACATGTTCCACCTCGCGCCCGTGGGCAAGCACCTCATCGAGGTCTGCACCAACGTGGCCTGCGCGCTCAACGGTGCGGGCGGCGTGCTCGAGGAGTTCGAGCAGCAGCTCGGCGTGCACAACGGCGAGAGCACTCCCGACGGGCAGTACACGCTGCGCTCGGTCGAGTGCCTCGGCGGCTGCGGCACCGCGCCGACCGTCGCGGTCAACAACCGCTACCGCGAGTTCTTCGAGCGCAGCCAGGTCAAGCCGCTGCTCGCCGAGCTCAAGGCCACCACGACCGGCTGGACCGAGGGCGAGGGCCAGGTCTGATGTCATCCCCCGCCTTCCCGTCCCCCAAGAGCAAGGCCTCCGCGCACGGCACGCCCGTGCTGTGGGAGGCGCTCGGCGACCGCGAACACCTCCAGGGCATCGACGAGTACGTCGAGGCGGGCGGCTACGAGCAGCTCAAGCGCGCCCTCACGATGGACGGCTCCGCCATCGTCGACGAGATCAAGGCCTCCAACATCCGCGGCCGCGGCGGCGCCGGGTTCCCGACGGGGCTCAAGATGAGCTTCATCCCGAAGGACAACCCCAAGCCCAAGTACGTCGTCTGCAACGCGGACGAGAGCGAGCCCTGCACGTTCAAGGACCGCGAGCTGATCGAGCGCCTCCCCCACATGCTGGTGGAGGGCTGCCTCATCGCTGCCCGCGCGATCGGCTCCAACCACGCCTTCATCTACATCCGCGGCGAGTACTACGAGCCCGCGCTCGTGCTGATGGCGGCCGTCGAGCAGGCCCGCGCCAAGGGCCTGGTCGGGGACGACATCAACGGCTCCGGCTGGGGCTGCGAGGTCATCGTGCACCGCGGCGCGGGCGCCTACATCTGCGGGGAGGAGACGGCGCTGCTGTCCTCCCTCAACGGCTATCGCGGCCAGCCCACGGTGAAGCCGCCGTTCCCTGCGGTGAGCGGCCTGTACGAGAGCCCGACGCTCGTCAACAACGTCGAGACGCTGGCCACGCTGCCGCGCATCCTGGGGATGGGCGGCGCGACCTACGCGGCCCGGGGCGTCGAGCGCACGGGCGCAGGCACCCGCATGATGTCGCTGTCGGGCCACGTGAACCGCCCCGGCAACTACGAGATGGAGATCGGCGTGCCCCTTCGGGTGCTCGTCGAGGAGCTGGGCGGCGGCGTCTCGGGCGGCAAGCAGCTCAAGGCGATCATCCCCGGCGGCTCCTCCACCCCCGTGCTGACCGCCGACAAGCTCGACACGAACCTGGACTACGACTCCATGGTCGCGGTCGGCACGATGTTCGGCTCGGGCTCGGTCATCATCATCGACGAGGACACGTGCATGGCGCAGCTCGCACTGCGCGTCGCGGAGTTCTACCGGCACGAGAGCTGCGGCAAGTGCACGCCGTGCCGCGAGGGCACGAAGTGGACCGTCGACATGCTGACGCGCCTCGTGGGCGGGGACGCCACGCCCGAGGACCTCGACACGATCTACACGGTCGGCGAGCGCATCATCGGCAACTGCCTGTGCCCGCTCGGCGACTCGATGGCGATGGCGGTCAACAGCTACATCGACGCCTTCCGCGAGGATTTCACCCGCTACTTCGAGCCGGGCTTCCAGCCGCCGGCGAGCTCGTCGCTCACCGACATCGCGCAGCGCACGGTCGCCGCGGCCGGCGTCTCCAAGCCGGGCGTCACGTGGGCGCACGAGGGCCTCTCGCGCGGCTCGTTCACGCCGCTGCGGATGGCCGCCGACGGCGTCGAGGGTGACGCGCATGGCTGACGTCACGCTCACGATCGACGGGCGCGAGGTCACCGTCCCCGCCGGCTCGGGCCTCGTCGAGGCGGCCGAGCAGATGGGCATCGAGATCCCCGTCTTCTGCTACGAGCCGCGCATCGGGCCGCCGGTCGGCGCCTGCCGCATGTGCCTCGTGGAGATCGAGGGCGTGCCGAAGCTGCAGGCCGCGTGCGCCACCGGCGTGCGTGCCGGCATGGTCGTCTCGACCGTGGGCGACAAGGCCCGCGAGGCGCAGGAGGCGGTGCTCGAGTTCCTGCTCGTCAACCACCCGCTCGACTGCCCCGTCTGCGACAAGGGCGGCGAGTGCCCGCTCCAGGACCAGGCCTTCCGCTGGGGCCC
>JAOPYS010000103.1 GCA_025964465.1 Thermoleophilia bacterium | reverse complement strand
GCCTGCGGCGCCGGCGCGGTGGCGGCCGGGGCGGCGTAGGCGACGGTCTGCGGCGTGACGGCGAGGCCGCCGCCCAGCACGCCGGCGGGGATGGCAGCAGCATTCGGCGTGTCGAACAGGCCCTTGTTGCCGAGGGTCGCCATGTCGGCGGCGACGTCGTCCCTGGTGAACGACGTGGGGGCGGGCGCGGCCTGCGGCAGCGCACCCACACCTGGGGTGATGGTCGGCGTCATCTCGGCGATTTCCCTTCCGAATGGCTTCCTGCGCGGCGACGCGGGGATCGGACCCGGGGCGCTGGCAACGCCTCGTCGGTGGTCCTCGGCTCCAGCGTGCGACGACCCGGTCGATGTGGCAAGGGGCATCCGTCGCGGAACCGACCGCTTGCGATGCGTCCAACGTGCAGGCGGATTGCTCAAGGAGCCGCTCAGGGCCGCCGATGCTCGGTTCAGATCACGTGCGTCCCGGCAGCCGCCGGAAGCGCAGGTGCTCACCGGACCAGGGGACCAGGTGGCGGAAGCCCTCTCACAGAGCGACATCGACTCGCTGCTCGCGATGGCAGCGGAGCACCCGACGGGTGGCGGCGACGCCGCGCCCACGACGAGTGCCCCGACGAGTTCGCCCTCGCCCTCGCCGTCCCTGCGGTCGGCGACGGGGCGCCACAAGTACGTGCGCAAGATGGACTTCGCGCGTCCCTCCAAGTTCAACAAGGACCAGCTGCGCACCCTGCAGATGCTCCACGAGGCCTTCTGCCGTCGCGCCTCCACCTTCCTCTCCGGCAACGTGCGGTCGCTCGTCGAGGTCTCCGTGACCGGCGCCGAGCAGATCCCCTACGGCGACTTCGTCGCGTCCCTGCCCGTGCCCACCTTCACGAGCGTGCTGGAGATCTCGCCGCTCGGCACCAACGCGATGGCGTCGATCGACCTGCCGCTGCTGTTCGCCATGATCGACCGGATGCTCGGCGGCCCGGGGACCAACGTCTCCCGCGTGCGTGAGCTGACGGAGATCGAGGCGGGCCTCGCGTCGAACCTCATGGAGCGCCTGCTCGACGAGCTGAGCGGTGCGTGGGGCGACCTCGTGCCGGTGGAGTTCCGGCTGCGCGGCATCGAGATGAACGCGCAGTTCGCGCAGATCGTGCCGGCCAGCGAGCCGAGCGTGCTCATCATCATGGAGCTGTCGATCGGCACGGCCACCGGGTCGCTGTCGATCTGCCTGCCCTACCGCTCGATCGAGCCCGTCGTCGGCGACCTCGCCGCGCACCGCTACTTCGCGACGGGCGAGGAGTCGCCCGACAACCGCAAGACGCTGCTCAGCTCGCTGCAGCGGGTGTCGATGCCAGTGCGCGCCGAGATCGGGGCCACCAAGGTTCCGGTCGAGACCGTGCTGGGCCTGCAGCCGGGCGACGTGGTGCCGCTGGGTCGGCGCGTCGACGACGGCGTGCGCCTCGTCGTCGGGTCCACGCGCGCGTACAGCGCCATGCCCGGGCGCGACGGCAACCGCGTCGCGGTGCGCATCGTGGATCGCATCGACGGCGAGAGCGGGCGACGCTGATGGCTCCCCTCCCCCAGGCACCGTGGTCGGAGCACCGGATGATCGCCGAGGCCGTTGGCCAGGCCGTCTCGGATGCGATCACCTCGGCGGTCGGCACCAACGTCGACCTCGGCATCGCGGCGAGCTGCATCCCCGAGGACATGCTGGCCGGGCGCCCGCTGCCCCTTCGCGCCATCGTGGTTCGGTTCGCGCGTCCGCTGCGCGACGTGATGATCTTCGTGTCCTCGCTCCGTGAGGACGTCGTGCGTCCGCTCGTGGAGGTGGCGGCCGTCGCGGCGCTCACCTCGCTGGACGTGCCCGTCGACCTCGACGACACCGCTCGCTCCTTCACGATCGAGCCGGCAGTCGAGTATGCGGCGATGGAGGATGCGGTCGAGGACTGCGACGCGCTCTTCCTCGAGGCGACCTACGGGATGGACCTGCCGACCGGCGAGCTGCAGATGGTGCTCGGCACCGGGCTGCTGGAGTCGGCGAGCTGCTTCACGCAGGGCATCGAGGATCCGTACCTCGAGGATGGTTCGGACCCGCGCGTCACCGGCGACGGAGGCCTCGTGCTCGGGGCCCAGCTCGGCGGCATGGACGACGACGGTTCTCGCTACGAGCTCGGTGACGGCGTCATGGGCGGCGAGACCGAGGACACGGGCCTGGTGCTTGCGGCCGCGGCGATCGCCTCCGGCGCGGACGATGCCGATGCTCCGTCCGCGGGCGGAAGCCTCGAGGCGCTGGACGCGATGCTCGCCCAGCAGGAGCAGGCCGAGCGCGATGCGATCGCAGCGATCGAAGCGGATGCCCGAGCTGCGCGCGCCGGCGCCGTCGCCGAGACCGCGTCGGCCAACGTCGCTGCGGCCGAGCTGCCCGAGTTCGTGGACGTCGACCCGGCAGCGCGCTGGACGCAGCTGCTGAGCGGCGTCGAGGTCGAGCTGTCCGCCGAGCTGGGTCGCATGGACCTGGCCCTCGGCGACATCACCTCGCTCGCCGCCGACAGCGTCCTCACCCTGGACCAGCTGGTCACCGAGCCCGTCGGCGTGTTCGTCAACGGCACGCGCTACGCCACCGCCCGCCTCGTGGTGGTCGACGGTGAGTACGGCATCGAGATCCTCGAGGTCGTCGAGCAGCCCGAACTGCTCGCCCCCACCTTCCTCGCCGCGTAGAGCGGTTGGCAGCTGCGGCTGCCCCACCGAGCCGAACGCCCGTGACGCCTCCGGTACGATGGCGGCATGGCCGGGACCGTGCACGACGAGGACGACGAGACGCTGCACTGCTACCGGCACCCGGCGCGTGAGACGTCGCTGCAGTGCGTGGAGTGCGAGCGCCCGATCTGCATCGAGACCTGCGCCGTGCAGGCGGCCGTCGGGTTCAAGTGCCCCGAGCACGCGCGCACGTCGCGCGCTGCGCGGGGAGTCGTGCCGACGGCTCGGCTCGTGCGTGGCCTCGTCGCCGGCGCGGTGGTCGCGCTGGTGCTCGGAGCGGCGCTCGCCTTCGCGCCCGTGCCGTTCTTCCGCATCCTGCTGGCGTACGGCGTCGGCATCGTGACCGGCGAGGCTGCACGCCGGGCCAGCGGCGGCTACCGCGACCCCGTGCTCGCGCGCGGCGCGGCGATGTTCGCGGCGATCGGCGTGGCGGCGCTGCCGGTGGTGTTCCTGGTCGGCGACGACTTCTCCTCGCCGCGCGTGGTGACCTACGCGGTGTTCAGCCTGCTCGCCGTGGGCGCCGCCGCGGCCGGTGCCTTCTCCCGCGCCAGCTGAACCGCGCGCTGCTCATTGCCTGCCCATCGCCGGCCGAACATCCGCACGGATGTGACCGGAGCGGTCCGGTTCGTGCGGAACTGCCGCGGTCGCGCGCTCGCGGACGCGGGTGCATGCCCCCACAACAACGCGATGGCCGGAGCTCCCGAAGGAGTTCCGACCACCGCGACCTGAGGAGCACCCCGCCAGCCGGTGCGTTGACCGGCGGGCACCCGTGCCGTCAACCGACGAAGGGTTCGAGGAGGTGACCGGCCGACGCCACGTGGTGGGCCACGTGGCGTCGGCGGGTCAGTATCTCGTTGGCGGGAGGATCAGCCCTGGAGGAGGCTGAGGACGCTCTGGCTGGACATGTTCGCCTGGGCGAGCATCGCCGTGCCGCTCTGCTGGAGGATCTGCAGCTTGGTGAAGTTGGTCATCTCCGCTGCCATGTCGACGTCGCGGATGCGGCTCTCGGCTGCCATGAGGTTCTCCTGGTAGATCGACAGCGCGTTGACCGTGTGCTCGAGGCGGTTCTGGATGGCGCCCATCGCGGCGCGACCCTTGGAGACGCCGTTGACGAAGTCGTCGATGTCGGCGATCGTCGTGGCCATCGAGGCGGTGGTGCCCGTGTTGAAGTTCGTCATCACGGTCGCCAGGTTCGGGTTACCGGTGGACTGGGCGGTCATGGCGGTCAGGTCGACCGTCTGGAAGGCCAGCGAATCGGATGCCAGGTTGTTGGGACCCACCTGCAGCGTGATCGTGCCGGCGGTGTTGAGCAGCGAGATGCCGTTGAAGTTGGCACCCTGGATCATGCGGCCGAGCTCGGCGGAGAGCTGCGCGACCTCGGTCGTGATCGCCATCTTGGCCTCGGGACCGTTCACGCCGTTCTGGTACTGGACGGCGAGGTCACGGACGCGGTGGAGGATCGAGTGCAGCTCCTGCATCGCGCCTTCCGCCGTCTGGACGAGGCTGATGCCGTCCTGGGCGTTGCGCTGGGCCTGGGCCACACCGTTGATCTGGCCCCGCATGCGCTCGGAGATGCCGAGGCCTGCTGCATCGTCGCCGGCGCGGTTGATGCGGAACCCAGAGGACAGCTTCTCCATCGACTTCGACAGCTTGTCCGAGTTGAAGGCCAGCGTGCGGTGGGAAGCGAACGCGTCGACGTTCGTGTTGATGCGAAGACCCATGAGAGTCGTCCTCCGTGACGATATGTGGTTGTCTCCCGAAATCCTTCCGGGAGACCTCAGCGGCGTCCTGCCGCCTCGACAACACCCCCATCGGCAGCCCGCGCAGGGTCCTTGAGAGCAAATTCAACAATTTGCATTCTGCCCCTCCGGGCCGGGTGTGGTGCAGGCCGGTTCGAACGCCTCGGGCCCGGGTAGCGAACCCCCACGATGCCGCATGACGCCGACGATTTCCTCACCGTGAACGAGGCCGCGCAGATCCTGCGGGTGAGCGCGACGACGGTGCGCAACTGGGCCGCGGACGGGCGCCTGCAGGAGCAGCGGACGGCCGGCGGGCACCGCAGGTTCCGCCGCGGCGACGTGCAGCAGCTCGCCCGGACGATGCAGCCGAACAGCCGCCCGACGGTGCTGGTGATCGACGACGACGCCTCGATCCGGTTCGTGCTGCGCGAGGCATTCCGTGCCGTGGGCTTCGAGGTCGTGGAGGCCGAGAGCGGGTTGCTCGGTCTGGACGCGCTCGACCAGCAGCCGCCGGCGTTGGTGCTGCTCGACATCATGATGCCCGGCATCGACGGGTTCGGCGTGATGAAGTACCTCGCCCAGTTCGGGGTGAAGGTGCCCGTGCTGGCGATGAGCGCACTCGGCCCCCGGGTCGAGGAGCGGGCGATCGAGCTGGGTGCGGATGCGTTCGTGGCGAAGCCGTTCGACATCCGGGGCCTGGTGGTGACGAGCCGGCGCCTGATCGAGCAGCGCGCCAAGGCCGCGACCACTTCGACCACGTAATACACGCGCGCGCCCGCGTGCGCGCGCGTGGCACGTATCTGCGATTCCGTGGTTGGGGCCAACGCGTGGCCGGGCTGAAACGGCGGCCGGGTGCGGACGCGACAGGCTGGTACAAGGCCACCTGACGAACGGAATCCGACATGGCACGAGCACTCCAGATCCACTCCCGCCGCCGCCGCATGCAGCGATGGCTCCGCCGCGAGGCTCTCCTCCTGGCGCGTGAATCAGAAGCGCTCGGCTGTGCCGATGCCACTCGTGAGGCGCAGCGCCTCGTGGACATCGTGGAGGGCCGCGCAGGCTACCTCTACGAGCTGTCCGCATAGCGCTCGGCCTGCTGTCCGTGGCTGGACATCGATCGCTCGGCACAGTTCACCAACGGGCTCGCCCGTACGAACCGCCAGCGGTATCACGGCCGTGAACTTCACGGTCACACGTGGTGGTGTGGCGGGGGTGTCGCTCTCTGAGCGACGCCCCCGTTCGTAATTCAGGGGTCGGCGACCAGGTCGGCAATCGGATGAAACAGGCTCCCTCCTCGACGCGAGAGAAGGGAGACGCGGGCCGGCCGCGCGACTGCCTCGGGGGAGGCGATCTCGATCACCGGCGGACCCGCACAGGGGAACACCAGGGGGAACACCGGTATGACGAACAACGTCTCGGCTCGTTCGCAGGCACTCGTGCCCGCACCGACCAACGTGAACGTGGATGCAGGCAATGCAGGCGGTGGCCTCGCGGTCGCCGGCCAGCCGCTCATCTCGGGTGACCCCAAGCGCACCGACGCCGCGCTCGGCACGCAGGTGCAGGGCGGCGGAGGCGGCGCGACGTCCCCGGATTCGATCGCCGACGCGGCGATGGCGAAGATCCTGGGGCCGACCGTGACGGGTGGTGGCGCGCCCGGCGTCGGCGACCCGAAGGGCGGCATCCCCGACTTCGTCCGACAGTTCCTCTCCAACGACAAGGACGCGGTGCCGCCCGCCGGCACGCTCGACGCTGCCGACGGCGCGACCGAGCAGAACGAAGCGCCGAGCAAGAAGTCGGCGCCCGCGGGCCGCGGCACCGAGCCGCAGCGCGCCGCGCAGCGAGGCTGGGCGTGGGTCGGGTGCAGCCCGGGCCAGGGCCCGCAGCAGGGCACGCCGAACCAGGGCCTGCCGCCGCAGGGCCTGCCGCCGCAGCCGCCCGTCGACGAGCAGGGGCCGCCGATGAAGGGTTCCGATCCGTACGGGCCGCCGATGAAGGGCGAGGCCACCGACTGCGCGCCGACGCCGCCGGACTGCACGCCGGACGCGCCGGAGGGGCCGACCGGTCCGCCCACCAAGGGCGAGGAGCCCACGCCGCCTCCGCCGCCGACGAAGGGTGAGGAGCCGCTGCCTCCGCCGCCGCCCGGCAAGGGCGATGTGCCGTCCGAGCCGCCGTCGAAGGGCGAGAAGCCGACGCCGCCCGCGCCTCACGGCAAGACCGATGAGGTCTGTGCGCCCGGCGAGGCCAAGGACAAGCAGGGCACCTACACGGTCAAGAAGGGCGACAACCTCTCGAAGATCGCAGAGGGCTACGGCATCTCGTGGCGCCAGCTGTACTGGGCCAACAAGGACCAGATCAAGAACCCCGACCTGATCTACCCGGGGCAGAAGTTCGACGTGCCGTGCGACGAACTCGAGGTGCCGGACTTCCCGTACACGCCGTCGTACGGACCGTCCACGCCGCCGGCCAAGCACCAGCCCACGCCGCCGTCGAAGCACGGGCCCACGCCGCCATCGAAGCACGGGCCGACGCCGCCGGCCAAGGGCGACCACCCGCCGTCGAAGTCGCCGCCGAGCAAGGCGCCCACGCCGCCGAGCAAGACGCCGCCGACCCCGGGCACGACGCCTGCCACGCCGGCGCCGCCGAAGGATTCCAAGACGCCGCCCACCAAGCCGCCCACGCCGGGCGTGCCGGCGCAGGGCACCCCCGGGAAGAACCCGGGCGGGCAGCTGCCACCGGCCCCGCCGGTGCCGAGCGGCACGGGGCTGCCGCCCGCACTGCCCTCCACCTAGACCTTCGTCGAGCATCCGACGGGACACCATGCGAGCGGGGGAACGACCGCGCGCAGGGACGGGACGAAACGCACGCACTACTGGGGCCGCGCATCTGCGCGGCCCCGCGTGTGCGTCGGGTCAGAGGACGATGCCGATCGCCTCGCGACGCGGGTCGCCGGCGGCGTAGGGGCTGTGGCCGCGCAGGGCGGTGCCGTTGGTGGTGCCGAAGTACGCGTCCGGGTGCTCCCACCGCACGAGCTCGTGCTCGAGGGCCAGGCGCTCGAGGGCGCCCTCGTCGAGGCCCGGCTCGGCGTGGAGCACGCGTCCGTCCCAGGCGAAGCGCGGCGCGCGGATCGCCTCCTCGAGCGGGGTGCCGGACCACATCCGCTCGAGGATCTGGGACACGGCGTAGGGGATGCGGTCGCTGCCCGCCGAGCCGAGCTGCACGAGCGTGCGCGGGCTGAGCAGCAGCGTCGGCGTCATCATGCTGGGCACCGTGGCGCCCGGCATACGCTCGATCGTGTGGTCGTACTCGGCGAGCATGTTGTTGAGGTGGATGCCGGTGCCCGGGATGAACTCCCCCGCGCCGTAGCCGATCGTCGTCGTGGCGCCGCACATGAGCCCGTCCGAGTCGATGGCGGAGACGTGGGTGGTGTTGGGCGAACGCGAGAAGCCGCCGGCGCCGGAGCCGGGGCCGTGGTCGTGCTCGTCCTGCGCGCCGCGGTCGTGCAGCGCCTCCACCATGGCGTCGTGCTCGGCGGGCGTGACGGGGGTGGAGCCCATGTGCGTGACCGCGACCGGCTCGCCGTGGCTG
>JAOPYS010000052.1 GCA_025964465.1 Thermoleophilia bacterium | reverse complement strand
GACACCCGTGATGGTCGCGGCGGCGGGGTTCCAGAGCCGCACGACGCCGTCGCCGTCCACGAGTGCGACGCCGTCGGCGATGGCGTCGAGCACCTCCGCCGCCTGGGCGCGCTCCTCGGCGCTGCGGTAGAGGCGGGCGTTGTCGACCGCCGCCGCCAGCCGCGAGGCCAGCGACCGGGCGAAGGAGTGCTCCGGCACGCCGATCGTGCGCCCGCGCGACGCGGCGGCCAGGCCGAGCACGCCGACGCGCCGACCACGCACGGTGAGCGGGATGGCCAAGGCGCTCAGGCGCCCGTCGTCGTCGGTGTCGCGGCCGTGCTCGTCCAGCGCGATGCGGGCGGGCGGGTCGATACCGAGCAGTCGCTCGGTCGGTGAGTGCTCCCCGCCCGGTGCGAGCAGCTCGCCGAGCCGCTCGACCTCGGTGGGGTCGAGGTCGCCGTCGACGCGCAGGGCGATGCGCCGCACGCCACCGTCGAGCTCGACCACGTCGATGGAGCACCAGTCCGCCATCGCCGGCACGGTCAGCTCAGCCACCCGCAGCATGGCGCGCACCCAGTCGGTCGCCGCGACCAGCTCGGCGCCGGCGTCGGCGAGCGTGCGCTGCGCGAGGTCGGTGCGGCGCTGGTGGTCGACCTCCGTCGCGGTGCCGACCCACCCCACGACCTCGCCCTCCGCCGACCGCCGGGGGCGGCAGATGATGTCGTGCCAGAGCCACACGCCGTCCCAGCGCCGTAGGCGTGCGTGCAGCTCGAGGTGGCCGTCGGCGAGCGCGTCGGGCGCCGAGAGCGCCTCCGCCCAGCGGCTCTGCAGGCCGGCGCGGTCGGTGGGGTGCACGAGCTCCCACGTCCCGCCGATGTCACCGAAGCTCGCGGCGCCGCCCGGGCCGGTGAAGTCGTCCCAGCGCCCGCTGCGGTAGGTGACCACGCCGTCCGCGTCCATCGCGAACACCATGGAGGGGATCGCCTCGGCCAGGTCGCGGTAGCGCTGCTCGCCCGCCTCGCGCGCCTCCTGCAGCTCGACCTCGGCCTCGCGGCGCGCCGCCTCGCGCAGCAGCTCGGCCTGGCGCGCCACCTCGAGGCGGCTGGCGTGCAGCTCCGCGAACGTCGCCACCTTCGCGCACAGCACGAGCGGCTCGATCGGCTTCTCGATGAAGTCCACCGCGCCCGCCTGGTACCCGGACAGGGCCTGCTCGCGGTCGTTGCCCACCGCGGTGAGGAAGATGATCGGCACGTGCCGGGTGCGCTCGCGGCGCTTGACGTACGCCGCCGTCTCGAACCCGTCCATCCCCGGCATGCGCACGTCGAGCACGATCACCGCGATGTCGTGCTCGAGCAGGATGCGCAGCGCTTCCTCGCCCGATCCGGCCGTGATCACGTTGACGTCGAGCGGCTCGAGGATCAGCTCGACGACCTGCAGGTTGTTGGGCTGGTCGTCGACCACGAGCACGGTCGACCGGGCCGCGGTCTCCGCGACGGAGTGCAGGTCGGTGGCGCGCCGCCCGACGATGGCGCGGGTCACGTGCGGCACCCCTGCGCCCCTCGGCGCACGAGCTCGGCGGCGATCTGGTCGAGCGGCAGCACCGCGTCGACCTCGACCATGTCGATCGTCGCGGACGGCATCTCCCGCCGCTCCGCGGTCTCGGGGTCCTGCACGAGCACCGTGCCGCCGGCCGCGTGCACCGCTCGGGCACCCCGCGCGCCGTCGTCGTTGGCCCCGGTCAGCACCACGGCGGTGACGTGGCAACCGCGCGCGGACGCCGCGCTCTCGAAGAGCACGTCGACGCTCGGGCGCGACCAGCGCACCCGATCCTCCACCGACAACGCGACGTGGTCCGCATTCACGAGCAGGTGGTACCCAGGTGGGGCCAGGTAGACCGTGCCCGCGACGAGCGGCTGCTTGTCCTCGGGCTCGATCACCGTCAGCGCACACACCTTGTCGAGCGCCTCGACCATGCGCGCCGGCACGTCCGACTCGCCGCGGTGCTGCACTATGCACACCGGCGCGGCGAAATCCGCCGGCAGCCCGCCGAGCACGGCGCGCAGCGCGTCGAGGCCGCCCCACGAGGCGCCGATGCACACGACTTCGTCGTCCTCGTGGTTCACGCGTGCCTCCGGTAGAGCTTCCACGTCTTGTCGAGCGTGTCGTACTCGTCCGCGTGGGCGGTGAACTGGATGCTCTCCTTCGCGCCGAGCCCGAGCACGCCACGGCGCGCGAGGCTGTCGCGGAACAGGCCGTGCACGCGGGTCTGCAGGTTCGGGTCGAAGTAGATCATCACGTTGCGGCAGAGGATCACGTGGAACTCGTTGAACGGGCCGTCCGTCGCGAGGTTGTGCGGGGCGAACACGATGTTCTCCCCCAGCCAGCGGTGGAACAGTGCACCGTCGTACCGCGCGAGGTAGTAGTCGCTGAACGCCGCGGTGCCGCCGGCCCGCACGTAGTTGGTCGTGTGATCCTTCATGCGGTCGAGCGGGAAGATCGCGCTGCGCGCCCGCTCCAGCACGACCTCGTTCATGTCGGTCGCGTAGATCCGCGCCCGGTCGAGCAGCCCCTCCTCGTGCAGGAGGATGGCCATGGAGTAGACCTCCTCGCCCGTCGAGCACCCCGCGTGCCAGACGCGGAAGTAGGGGTAGGTGCGCAGCAGCGGCACGACGTGCTCGCGGAAGCTCGCGTAGAACCCCGGGTCGCGGAACATCGCCGTGACGTTGATCGACAGGTCCAGCAGCAGCCGCTCCATCACGGCCGCGTCGTGGAGCACGCGGTCCTGCAGCTGCGAGAAGGTGTCGAGCTCCTCCTCCTCGAGGCGCTTGCGCAGGCGTCGGCGCAGCGACGCGGGCGAGTACTCCCGGAAGTCGAAGCCGTAGTGCCGGTGGATCGCCTCCAGCAGCAGTTCGGCCTCGAGGTCCTCGAGGGAGTCGTGGCGCCACCCGTGGGTGTCCTCGATCAGGCCGACAGCCACACCCGCATGAGTGAGAGCAGCTGCTCGGTGTCCACGGGCTTGGTGATGTAGTCGCTCGCACCGCTGGCGATGCTGCGCTCGCGGTCACCCTTCATCGCCTTCGCGGTGAGGGCGATGATCGGCAGCCCGCGCCACTCCTCGCGCTCGCGGATCGCCTGGGTCGTCTCGTAGCCGTCCATCTCCGGCATCATCACGTCCATGAGCACGAGGTCGTACTCGGCCGCCTCGAGCGCCTCGATGCCCTCGCGACCGTTCTCGGCGTACCCGACCACCATGCCGTGGCCCTCGAGCAGGCTCGTGAGGGCGAACACGTTGCGCACGTCGTCGTCGACCACGAGCACGCGCCGGCCGGCGAACACGTCGTCGGCCGAGTGCAGCTGCTCGAGCATGCGCCGCTTCTCGGCGGGCATCTGCGCCTCCACGCGGTGGAGGAACAGCGCCGTCTCGTCGAGCAGCCGCTCGGGCGAGCGCGCGTCCTTCACGATGATGGAGGCGGCCAGGTCGCGCAGGCGGCGGTCCTCCTCGCGGGTCAGGTCGCGGCCCGTGTAGACGATGATCGGCAGGTCGCGCAGGCGCTCGTCGCCGCGGATCCGCTCGAGCAGGCCGTAGCCGCTCTGCTTGGGGAGCTTGAGGTCGAGCACCATGCAGTCGTAGCGGCCCTCCTCCTGCAGCCGCTTCCACGCCGTCTCGGCCGACGCCGCCGCGGTGGCCTCGACGTCGTCGCCGGAGGCGATCAGCTCGATGATGCTCTCGCGCTCTGCCTTGTCGTCCTCGACGACGAGCACGCGTCGCGGGCCCGACGTGAGCGCAGCGCCCAGCTCCACGAACGCCGCCTCGAGCCGATCCGGGGTGACCGGCTTGGACAGGAACGCCGCGGCGCCCGCACGCAGGGCGTGGCTGCGCTCGTCGAGCGCCGACACGACGTGCACGGGGATGTGGCGCGTCGCGGGGTGGTGCTTGAGGCGGTCGAGCACGGACCATCCGCTCGCGCCCGGCAGCTCGATGTCGAGCGTGATCGCGTCGGGTCGGTACTCGTGCGCGAGCGCCCAGCCGACGTCACCTCGCGTCGACGCCACGACGCGGTAGTCGCGCTCGCGGGCGAAGTCCATGAGCGTGCGCGCGAAGGTCTCGTCGTCCTCGACGACGAGCAGCACGCGGTCGCCCGGCTCGATGCGGTCGCGGTCGTCCTCCAGCTCGTTGCGCAGCACCGCCTCGGGCTCGACCTCGGGCGCGTCGAGCACGTGCACTCCCGAGCCGCTCGCACGCGAGAACGCGAGCACGGCGTCGCCGGTGATCGGTGCGGACACGGAGCCCGGCATGGTGGTGGAGACCGGCACGACGTCGAGGTCGCCCGTCTCGGGCCCGTGGGTCCAGGTGCGCGGCAGGTAGAGCGTGAAGGTCGACCCCTCGTCCTGCACGGAGGCCACGTGGATCTCGCCGCCGAGCAGCCGCGCGATCTCGCGGCTGATCGACAGGCCCAGGCCCGTGCCGCCGTAGCGCCGCGCGATGCCGCCCTCCGCCTGCTGGAACGCCTCGAAGATGAGCCGCAGCTTGTCCTCGGGGATGCCGATCCCCGAATCGCGCACCTCGAAGGCGATGACGTCGTCCTCCCCGCGCAGCGACTCGCTCGTGAAGGGCGTGCCCGGCGCGGCGGCCGAGATGGTCAGGCTGACGGTGCCCTGCTCCGTGAACTTGCAGGCGTTGGAGAGCAGGTTCTTGATCACCTGCTGCACGCGCCGCGAGTCGGTCGTGATCTGGTCGCCCGCCGATTCGTCGACGGTGATCTCCAGCTCGAGGCCGCGCTCGCTCGCCACCGGCTCGAAGCTCGCACGCGACCGCTCGGCGAACTCGGAGATCGGCACCTGCTCGAGCTCGACGTCCATCTTGCCGGCCTCGACCTTGGACAGGTCGAGGATGTCGTTGATCAGCTCGAGCAGGTCGTTGCCCGAGCCGTAGATCGTCTGCGCGAACTCCACCTGCCGCTGCGAGAGGTTGCCGTCCTGGTTGTCGCCGAGCAGCTTGGAGAGGATCAGCAGCGAGTTGAGCGGCGTGCGCAGCTCGTGCGACATGTTCGCCAGGAACTCGCTCTTGTACCGCGAGCTGAGCGACAGCTGCGCCGCCTTGTCCTCGAGTTCGGTGCGCGCCAGCTCGATCTCGGAGTTCTTCTCCTCGATCGCCGTGTACTGCTCCGCGAGCAGCGTCGCCTTCTCCTCGAGCTCCTCGTTGGTCTGCTGCAGCTCCTCCTGCTGTGCCTGCAGCAGCTCCTCCGACGCCTTGAGCGACTGCGCCTGCTGCTCCAGCTCCACGTTGGAGCGGCGCAGGTCGTCCTGCTGCGACTGCAGCTCGGCGGACTGCGACTGCAGCTCGTTCGCCAGCGACTGCGACTGCTCGAGCAGCGACTCGGTGCGGGTGTTGGCCACGATGGTGTTGAGCACCACGCCGATCGTCTCGACCAGCTGGTCGAGGAAGGCCTGGTGCGAGGCGGCGAACCCGGTGAACGAGCCGAGCTCCACCACGCCCATCACCTGGTCCTCGAAGAGCATCGGGATGACGACGATCGACAGCGGCGACGCCTCCCCGATGCCGGAGTTGACCGTGACGTAGTCGGCCGGCGCCTGGTCGATGACGATGCGCTGGCGCTCCAGCGCCGCCTGCCCGACGAGCCCGTCGCCCGCGCGGAAGCGGTTGGACGCGTGGCGCCGCTCCTTGAGCCCCCACGTCGCGAGCAGGTGGAGCTCCAGGTCCTCCGTGCCCGTCGCGGTGCCCGGCCCCTCCGGCCCCTCGCCGATGAAGAACGCGCCGTGCTGCGCCCCGACGAGCGGTGTCAGCTCGCGCATGATCAGCTCGGCGATCTGCTGGAGGTCGCGCTGGCCCTGCAGCAGCGAGCTGAAGCGCGCGAGGTTGACGTTGAGCCAGTCCTGCTCGGCATTGACCCGCGTCGTCTCCGCGAGGTTGCCGATCATCTGGTTGATGTTGTCCTTGAGGTCGGCGACCTCGCCGCTCGCCTCCACGGTGATCTCGCGCGACAGGTCGCCTGCGGTCACCGCGGTGGAGACCTCGGCGATCGCTCGCACCTGCGTGGTGAGGTTGCCGGCGAGCTGGTTGACGTTGTCGGTGAGGTCCTTCCACGTGCCCGACACACCCGGCACGTCGGCCTGGCCGCCGAGCTTGCCCTCCATGCCGACCTCCTTCGCCACGCGGGTGACCTCCGCGGCGAACGACCCGAGCTGGCCGACCATGGTGTTGATCGTGTTCTTGAGCTCGAGGATCTCGCCGCGCGCGTCGACCGTGATCTCGCGCGTGAGGTCGCCCTGGGCGACCGCGGTGGTCACCTCCGCGATGTTTCGCACCTGCCCCGTGAGGTTGTCGGCGAGCTGGTTGACGTTGTCGGTGAGGTCCTTCCACGTGCCCGACACGCCGCGCACCTCGGCCTGGCCGCCGAGCTCGCCCTCCATGCCGACCTCGCGCGCCACGCGCGTGACCTCGTCCGCGAAGGAGGAGAGCTGGTCGACCATGGTGTTGATGGTGCTCTTGAGCTCGAGGATCTCGCCGCTCGCCTCGACGGTGATCTTGCGGGTGAGGTCGCCGAGCGCGACCGCCGTGGTCACCTCGGCGATGTTGCGCACCTGGCCCGTGAGGTTGTCAGCCAGCTGGTTGACGTTGTCGGTGAGGTCCTTCCACGTACCCGACACGCCGCGCACCGCGGCCTGGCCGCCGAGCTTGCCCTCCGTGCCGACCTCCTTGGCGACGCGCGTCACCTCGTC
>JAOPYS010000041.1 GCA_025964465.1 Thermoleophilia bacterium | reverse complement strand
GTCACGCCGCGCCCAGGCTCGGCCACGGCCCCCCGCGTGACGTGCAACGGGCGGCGCGCGACAATCGTCGGCACCGAGCGCGGCGAGGTGCTGCGCGGCACGCGCGGCCGCGACGTGATCGCCGCCCTCGGCGGCAACGACCGCATCCTCGGCATGGACGGCGCCGACATCGTCTGCGCCGGCGCGGGCAACGACGTCATCGTCAGCAGCGGCGACGGCGGCGTCGGCGACCTGGTCTCCTGCGGCGCCGGTCGCGACCGACTGACATTCGGCCTGCGCGACCGCCTCGCCCGCGGCGCCGCCTGCGAGTCGCGCCGCCGCGTCTGAGCCGGCCGTTCCCCCGTGCCGAGTATGAGGTCGATATTGCCGCTGAGGGGCAACATCGACCTTATACTCGATCTGGAGGGCGTCGGGGGCGGCGCCGGTGCGGCGGTAAGCTGACCGCGTGGACGAGACGCTCATCATCGGGGCGGGGCCGACGGGCCTTGCGGCCGCGCTGTTCCTGGCGAAGCGCAGCTGCGGCGTGCGGATCGTCGACGCCCGCACCGAGCGCAGCGAGCGCTCCAAGGCGCTCGTCGTCAATGCACGCACGCTCGAGCTGCTCGCCCACACCGGCGTCGCAGCGACCATGGTGGAGGCGGGCCGCCGGGTCGACGGGGTCGACGTCTGGGCCGGAGCACGCCGCGTCGCGCAGCTGGAGCTGACGTCCGCGCAGGCCCCCGAGCGCCACGTCGCGATCTTGCCCCAGACCGATTCCGAACGGCTGCTGGAGGCGGCCCTCGCCGACGCCGGCGTGCACGTCGAGCGCGGCGTCGAGCTGGTCGAACTCGCGGTCGAGGCGGGGCGCGCGCGGTTCGCGCTGCGCCACCCCGACGGCGGCGTCGAACGCGGTGACGCTCCGGCACTGCTCGGGTGCGACGGGTCGCGCAGCGCGGTGCGCGCCGCGCTCGGCATCGGTTTCGTCGGCGCCGAGATGCCGGGCACGTTCTCGCTCGCCGACGTGCGCGCCGACACCGACCTCGACGGTGACCGCATCAACACCTTCGTCCACGCCGACGGCGGGCTGCTCGCCGTGCGCCTGCGCGACGACGCGTGGCGCCTCGCCAGCGCGTCGCCCGGCCTGCTCGACCGGCTCCCTGCCGCCATCCGCCCCCGCGAGGTGCTGTGGCGCTCCGAGTACCGCGTCGCGCACCGCACGGCGACCCGCATGCTGCACGGCCCCGTGGCGCTGGCCGGCGATGCCGCGCACGTGCACTCGCCCTTCGGCGGCCGTGGCATGAACCTCGGCATCGAGGATGCGTTCGTCCTCGCCACACTCGTCGCGGAGGGGCGCCTCGAGGCATATGACCGGCTGCGACGCCCCGTCGACCTGCGCGTCACCAACCGCGTCCGCCGGATGACGACCGCCGTCCGTTCCACGTCGCCGCCGGCCCGTGCCGCGCGCACCGCGTCCCCGCACGCCGCCCGCCTCGCAGTGCGCGTGCTCGGGCCTACCTTGCGCACCTGGGTGCTCGGGCTCGACCACCCGGTCGCGGTCGCCTGACCCGCCGAGCGCCGCGTCGGTAGGTTCGACGCCATGACACGCCGCCTCGCCGTCTGGATCGTCCTGCTCATCGTCTTCGTCGCCATCGTCGCGACGAGCGTCGCGGCGGGCGGTGGCGCCTCGGGCGCCCTGGCCGCACCACTCGGCCGCAACGGCGTGTCCTACGGCGGCACCGTCGAGCAGCAGGGGTCGGGCGACGCCCGCGTCGCGACCATCCCCATCTACGGCACGATCGTCGACGGCGACAGCGCCTCCGACGGCAGCGCCACCGGCGGCGACGACATCGTGCGGATGCTCGACGCGATCATCGACGACGAGGACAGCTGGGACGGGGTCATCCTCGAGCTGGACACCCCCGGCGGCTCCGTGCTCGCGAGCGAGGAGGTGGCCGACGCGCTGCGCCGACTGCACCGCGAGACCGACATCCCGGTCCTGGCGTGGATGCGCGGCACCGCGGCATCCGCGGGCTACTACATGGCGGCCTCCACCGACCGCATCGTCGCATCCCCCAACACCTTCACGGGGTCGATCGGGGTGATCCTCGAGTACTACGTGGTCGATCGGCTGGCCGACAAGGTCGGCGTGCAGCAGGTGACGATCAAGAGCGGCAAGCTCAAGGACATCGGCTCGCCGTTCCGCCAGGTGACGCCGGAGGAGCGCGCCGTGTTCCAGCGCATCATCGACGAGGCGTACGCGAGCTTCGTGAAGGTCGTCGCGAAGGGCCGCGACCTGCCCGATTCGAAGGTGCGCACGCTCGCGGACGGGCGCATCTACACCGGACGGCAGGCGAAGGACAACGGCCTCGTGGACGTGCTCGGACTGCGTCGCGCCGCCTACGACGAGCTCGCGCGGATGATCGACCGGCACGCCGGCAGGCACGACGGCGACCGCCTCGACGTCGTGCGCTTCACCCGCACGTACGGCCTGCTCCACCAGCTGTCCGCCAGCGCGCAGCCATCGCTCGACACGCT
>JAOPYS010000034.1 GCA_025964465.1 Thermoleophilia bacterium | reverse complement strand
GCCGCGGGCACCGGCATCGGGCTGTCGCTCGTGGAGCACTTCACGCGCATGCACGGTGGGCGCGTCTGGGTGGAGGAGCGCCCCGGCGGCGGGTGCCGCTTCCAGGTGGAGCTGCCGGGCGACGTCGCGGACGCCGCGACCGGCCTGGAGGCCGGCGCCAGCGGCTCGTCGAGGTCCTCCTCGCACGCACACGCCATCGCGCACCACTGAGTCGCGCGACCCCGGACGTGGGCGGTCGCAGCCTCGGTATCCTCGGGTACATGTCCTCGACGCCGTCCGCCAACGTCAAACTGACCCACCCGCTCGCCCCGATCTGGCCGCCGGCGCGGCTGCGCGTCGTCACGCCCCGCGTCGAGCTGCGCCTGCCGACGGACGGGGAGATCGTCGCGCTCACCGACCTCGCCGCCGGCGGCGTGCACGCGCCGGAGGAGATGCCGTTCGCCTCCCCGTGGACCCAGCGGGAGCCGGACGAGGTCGCGCGCCGCGCGCTGCAGTGGCACGCGCAGTGCCGGGCGTCGTGGTCGCCCGAGCGGTGGACGCTCCTGCTCGCCGTGTTCGTCGACGGTGAGGTCGCCGGCGCCCAGGACCTCGCCGCGCGCAGCTTCGCGACCCTGGGGGAGGTGTCCAGCGGCTCGTGGCTCGGTCGCGGGTTCCACGGGCGCGGCCTCGGCACCGAGATGCGCGCCGCGCTGCTGCACCTCGCCTTCGCGGGGCTCGGCGCGCGGTCGGCGACCTCCGGCGCCTACGACGACAACCGAGCATCGCAGCGCGTGAGCGAGAAGTGCGGCTACGCCGCCGACGGCATCAACGTCGTCGAGCGCGCCCGCGGCCCGCTCGCGCCGGGCGGCGCCAGCACCGAACGCGCCATCGAGCTGCGCTACCGCATCACGCGCGCCGCGTGGGCCGAGCGCCGACGCGCCGACGTCGAGCTCGTCGGCCTGGACGCCGACGTGCTCGCGGCGTTCGGGGCCGCCGCCCATGGTTCGTCGACCGCCTGATCCGGTCTGGCCCGTGCGTCGCACACCAGGGTGTCTGTGGGTCCCCCGATGTGCGACGCATCGCGCACTCGCGTCCTATCGCGAAGATGCGTCGCACATGGGGGTGCCTCTGAGGCCCGTGGTGTGCAACGCACCCCGCGGCGCGACACGCAGTCGACGAACGCCCAGCCCTCGGGCCACCAGCCCCGACTGACACGTCGATCGCGGGCGCCGACTGACACATCTCGCCGACGTGGCGTTTGACGCGTCCGACGGATCGGGTAGTGTCTGTCCATGTAAGGCGCTCCTCGCCGGCACCGCTGCCAGGGCGAGGGGATCTACCTGCAGGAGATGCGCGTGAACCGACGAGTTGACCAGACCTCGCGACGGCCCGAGACGGGACCGGGTGAGGTCTGTTTCGTCGGGGCTGACGTTTCGCCGCCGTCCCCGCCGCCGCCCGGGCCGCTCGTGCAGCGCATCCGCCACATTTTCAGTTCGTCGCCCACGGGAGCCCATTGGCTCCCGTTTTTTGATGGCGCGACCACCAGCGAGTTCCACCCGTCCAACCAACCGCTGAAAGGCACCGCGTGACCGCTACCCTCCCGAACCCGACCGACACGACCACCACGACCGCCCCCGCTTCCGTCCCGGCAGGTGCCCACCTCGCCGACATCTCCGACCGCCGCATGGCACTCGTCCGCATCTGGGACGCCATGTTCCGCGGGGCGCGCAAGTACGTGGAACGCCACGGGTTCGTCGGCGTGCACAACATGCCTGAGATCGTGGGCGTCACCGGCGCCTGCGAGAACGTCGACACGCTCTTCAAGGTCGACTTCTTCGGCAAGCCCGCGTTCCTCGCACAGAGTGACCAGCTCTACCTCGAGCTGCTGACGCCGCAGCTCGGGCGCGTGTACGCGGAGATCCAGAGCTTCCGCATGGAGCCCGACGCCGACGACCGCCACCTCTGCCAGTTCGCGCTGTTCGAGATCGAGCACCTCGGTGACCTCGACGAGCTCATCGGTCACATCTCCGGCGTGGTGCAGGCCGCCACCCGCGAGGTCGTCGCGCGCTGCGGCGAGGAGCTGGAGCTGCTGGGTCGCAACGCCGACGAGCTGCGCTCGATGTCCTTCGGCCGCATCACCTACAACGACGCGATCGACCTGCTCGCCGACGAGTTCCCTGACCTGGCGTGGGGCGACGACCTGGTCGCGCACCACGAGGCGGCGATCGTCCGTCACCTCGGGCCCTGCTTCGTCACGCACTACCCGAAGGACATCAAGTTCTTCAACATGAAGACCAACGAGCTCGACCCGCGTCTCGTCAACTCGACCGACCTGCTCCTGCCGGGTGCGGGCGAGAGCGCCGGTGCGGCGGAGCGCGAGCACGAGTACCACACGATCGTCGACCGCCTGAAGACGAGCAGCATGTACTCGCTCCTGCTCGAGAACGGCGCCAACCCGGAGGACTTCGACTGGTACCTCGACGCGCACAAGGATCGCGAGATCCCGCTGCACTCGGGCGCCGGCATCGGGATGGCGCGCCTCGCGCAGTTCATCACGGGAGCCGACGACATCCGCGACGCGGTGCCGTTCCTCGTCAACCGCGACAACCTCTGCTAGGGGAGGAGCAGGTCGACTGACATCGACCGCGAAGTTCACACCAGATCCACCGAACACCAGATCCGCGCCCAAGCACTGACGAAGGAGATTCGTTGTCCAAGACGCGCAAGCAAGTCCGCTGGTACCGAACCGCCCGGTCCACCCCGGCGATTCGGCACACCTACCGTACGCCACAGCGGCGGCACTTCACGACCTGGTTCTGACTCGGGGGTGATCCATATCTCCCTGCGGGGGCGGTTCGCACGACGCGAACCGCCCCCGTGGTGGTTCTGGGGGGCGCCTCCGCCACCGACCCCGCCCGCAGCGCAGTTCCGCACAAATGTGACCTATCCGGTCATGTCCGTGCGGAACTTGGATTGATGCACGCCATCCTCATCCGAACTTCCGCACGAAAGTGCTCGGATGCATCACTTCTGTGCGGATCTACTCGGGGGTCACAGGCGTCGCATTGTCACGAAGACGTGACGAACGTGACACGCGTGTCACACCTGGACCGAGACACTCGACGATTCAACCGGAGGTCGATCGTGTCCATTCATCAGCACATCGCTGCCAGAGCCGCTCGCAGCCACGGCATCCTCACGCGCGCCGAGCTCCACGAGCTCGGCCTCTCCGACCGCCAGATACGCCGCCTCAGCACGGTCGGGCTGGCTCATGAGATCCACCCGGGTGTGTTCGCCATCGGACACGTCGCCCTTTCCCGGCACGCGGTGTTGCTCGCAGCCGCGAAAGGAGGTGGACCCACAGCGTTCGTCTCTGGTCGAGCAGGCGCGGAACTCTGGGATGCCACGCGCCACCGAGCACGGCGCATCCTGGTCGTCACCCCGGCACGCCATCGTCCCGTGGCCAGCATCGACCTGCTCGAGAGCACGACGCTGGCCCCCGAGGACGTGACGACCCGATACGGCGTGCCGACCGCTTCGGTGCCGCGGATGCTCGTCGACGCTGCGCGGACGACGACCGTCGAGCAGCTCTGCAACTTCCTCCACGAGATCGACTTCCAGCACCCTGGTGCGTACCTGCCCGCTGACATCGAACGATGCATCGATCGCAACCCCAAGCGTGCTGGGATCGGTCGGGTCAAACGGATGCTCACCCTGCACCTGGCGGGGAGCGCCGGCACGATGAGCTCGCTCGAGGCGGTTGCTGTTGGTGTGCTGACTGCCGCGGGTCTCGGCGATTTCGAGATCGGTGTCCGGGTCGCCACCGCCGGCGGGCCCCTGCGTCTGGACCTGCTCTACCGCGGCGCCATGGTCTGTGTCGAGTTGGATGGCAACGGCCACGGCCGCAAACGAACTGGTTTCGACGATGCACGCCGCGATGCGCTCCTTCGACCGCGAGGTTTCATCACGGTCCGGGTCGAGGAGCACGAGATCCTGTACGACCACGCCACGTTCATCGGCAAGGTCGCATCGGCGCTGGCGTTCCGGTCCGCCGCCGTTCCTCCACGAACAAGTTCCGCACAGATGTGACCGTTCCGGTCATTGTTGTGCGGATGTTCGTCAGACCCCGCGATCGGTGCTGGCAGTTCCGCACAAATGCGACCGAATCGGTCGTCTTTGCGCGGAAGTTCGGCCGAGGCCCGGCCGAGCCGGGGGCGGCGGCGCCGGCGCGCCGTGCGATCAGTACCAGAAGCCGATGGCGATGACGGCGTAGAGGGCGAGGAGCTGCAGGCCCTCGATCCAGGTGCTCTCACCGTCGGAGACGAGGGTGGGGACGATGATCGCGGCGAGGCCGAGGGCGAGCAGCATGCGCGGCTCGAAGGTCAGTGTGATCGGGTTGCCGATCAGGTGCGAGATGGCGACGGCCGCGGGCACCAGGAACAGGGCGACCTGCACGCTCGAGCCGAGGGCGATCGTGATGGCGAAGTCCATCTGGTTGCGCCACGCGAGCTGCACGGCGACGAGGTGCTCGGCGATGTTGCCGACGACCGGCACGAGGATGAACCCCATGAACGCCTCGGAGATGCCGAGCTCGGAGATCGTGTGCTCCATCGACCCGACGAGCGCCTCGCTGACGACGCCGACCCCGACGGCTGCCGCGACGAGCACGCCCGTCGCCGTCCCGCGCGTCCAGCGCGCAGCGTGTGCGGCGCTCGGGGCGTGCGCCTCGTCGCCGTCCTTGAGGAAGTAGAACGTCGACGCCAGGTACACCACGAACAGCACGATGGCGATGCCGACGCTGAGCGCCCCGAGGTGCTCGGACGCCGCGTCGCCCTGCAGGTGGATGAGGTCCGGGACGGCGATGGCCGCGAGCGCGAGCACCAGCATGGTGGAGCTGAGCCCCGCGAACGTCGCCCGGAACGTCTGCGTGCCGTGACGCAGGCCGCCGAGCAGGAACGCCAGCCCCATCACGAACAGCACGTTGCCGAGGACCGACCCGATCAGCGACGCCTTCGCCACCTCGACGAGGTCCGGGTGCTCCTTCGCCTCCCACAGCAGCAGACCGACCACGACCAGCTCGGGCAGGTTGCCGAGGGTGGCGTTGAGGAACCCCGCCACGCGCCCACCCAGGTGCTCGCCCAGCTGCTCGGTCGCGCCGCCCAGCACCCAGGCCAGCACGACGAGCGTGAGCGCCGACACCGCGAAGAGCGCGACGTCGCCCACCTTCGCAAGCTCGAGGGCGATCACCGTGGCGGTCGCCGCGAGGGCGATGCCGAAGGTGGCCCGTTCAGTGGTGCTGACGCCGAGGTCGGCGTTGGAGCTGGTTCCCGCCATGGCGCGGGAGGGTATCAGGGGCGCCGTGGACTGCGTGTTCTGCAACATCGCCCAGGGGTTCGCCCCCGCCAACGTGCGGCTCGAGGACGACGAGTTCCTCGCCTTCGACGACCTCTATCCGAAGGCGGCGACGCACCTGCTCGTCATCCCGCGCTCGCACGAGCCCGACCTCGACGCGTGGGTCGCTGCGGGCGGCTCGAGCGACCGCATGCTGGCGTTCGCGTCGCGCGCGGCCGAGGCCGCCGGCGTCGCGGGGCGCTACCGCCTGCTGACCAACGTCGGGCGCGACGCCGGCCAGCTCATCTTCCACCTGCACTGGCACCTGATGGCCGGCGAGATCGAGGCGTTCTAGCGCAGGTTCACGGCTGGGTGCCGGTCGTGATCGGGCGACCCGACGCCGACCACTCCGCCCACGATCCGTCGTACACCGCGCCCCGCGCGCCTGCGCCCGGGTTGAGGGATTCGAGGGCGAGGAGGGGGACGGAGGCGCTGATGCCGCTGCCGCAGCTGCTCACCAGCTCGGCGGGCGGGCTGTCGGGGTCGATGCCGACGCGCGCGAACGCCGCGCGCAGCTCGGGCTCGGGTCGCAGCAGGCCGTGCTCGTCCACCAGCGCTGCGTAGGGCACGTTGCGCGCACCGGGGATGTGCCCGCCGACCCGGTCAGCGCCCGTGCCTGCGTAGCGGTCGGGCGCTCGCGCGTCGAGCAGCACGGCGTCCGGGCTGCGATCGGCGACCTCGTCGATCGTGCGCCGAAGCTCTCCTCGCGGGCGCGGCACGAACGTGGCCGGGCGCACCGCCGGCGCCTCCTCCGTTGTCGGGCCGCCGGCTGCCAGCCACGCGGGCCAGCCGCCGTCGAGCACCCGCACCGCGTCGTGGCCCATCGCCCGGAAGGCCCACCACAGCCGCCCCGCGAAGATCGACGCCGAGTCGTCGTAGGCCACGACCACCGTCCCCGCGTCGATGCCTTGCCGACCCGCCGCCTGCGCGAACCGGTCGGCGCCCGCGAGCTGGTTCGGGACGGGGTCGTCGACGTCGACGAAGTCGCGGTTCCACTCCACGAACGCCGCCCCGGGGACGTGCGACGCGGCCCAGTCCCCACGCCGCGACTGCGGCGTCTCCCCGGGTGGCGGCACCTTCCCGCGCGTGTCGAGCACCCGCAGCGCGGGGTGGTGCAGGTGCTCGAGCAACCAGGCGGCGGAGACGAACGGGCCGTCGGGCAGCGTGAGCGAATCGTCCGTCATGAAATAGCCCCTTGCAGATCGTCCAGTTTCATGGTGCCATGGACGCGACGGTGGTCAGCGCGTGCACCCCCTGCATTCCCCCTCCGCTCGCGCGCCACCACATCCCCCCGACAGCTGGAGCCTCCCCATGACGAACATCGGTCCTGCCGCGTCCCACATCGGTTGCCCCGAGATGGCGGGCGGCGGCGCCGCCGCTGCCGGCTTCCCGACGCCGGCCTTCGCTGCGGCCGGCCCCTATGCCGCCTCCGCGTTCGGTGGCGGCGGCTTCGGTGGCGGCTTCGGCAGCGTGTTCGGCGGCGGCTTCGGCGATGACTTCGGCGCGGCCTACCCCGCCCCGGCTCCGGTTCCGGCGGGCAACCCCGAGCGCTTCGTGAGCTCCATGCAGGGCGGCGTCATCCTCGGCGCCGACGGCAACCCCGCCGGCAGCGTGCCGGCCGGATCCTTCGTCGACACCAAGACGGGCAACGTCTTCGGCGCCGACGGCAAGGCGATCACCCTCCCGGCTGGCGGGAGCGTCGACTTCTTCGACCTGCCGACCGTCGAGGAGCTGCGCGGCGGCGGAGCGACGGCCGTCCCCGCTGCTGCCTACCCCGCGACCGCTGCCTTCCCGACAGGCGCCTTCGCCCCCGGTTCGACCAACGAGCTCCAGGCCCAGGCCGCGCATGCGGCAGCACTCGCGTCCGCCATGGGCGGCGGTGCTCCCATGAAGACCTCCGTCGGTGGCATGTGGGGCCCCGGCCAGGGCGCCCCGATGAAGATGGGTGGCATGCACCACCCGATGCCGGCCTGGATGCCGCAGCAGATGGGTCCGACGACGAGCGCCGGCGGAGCGCTCGGCAGCGTGGCCGGCGCGCGCGGCATCGGCATGCCCGCGACGCTCGAATCCTCCATGGCGGAGCTGATCGCAACGCTCAAGGCGCTCACCGAGGCGATGGCCAAGACCGCCGCCGCGAGCACGACGGCCGGCGGCGCCGCGGCGACGACGACCTCAACCCCGGCGACCACCTCCACGACCTCCACCGAGTCGGGCACCACGACTCCCGCCTGACGCGGGGGGAGTGACGTCGCGCGCGTGACGTGATGCGCGTGACGTGATCCGCCGACGGGCAGGGTCGAGGCATGGATACCGTGCCCCCGATCCCGCACCCGGTGGACGAGCTCCCGCTCGATCCCGCACCAACGCTGCGCCGCGACGTGCGGCTGCTCGGTGAGCTGCTCGGTCGCGTGATCGTGGAGCAGTGCGGCGAGGACCTGCTCGCGACGGAGGAGCGCATCCGCCTCCTGAGCCGGGAGCTGCGCTCCGGCGCCGGCCACGAGACCGACGCGGCCGCGCTCCACGACCTCGTCGCGGGGCTCGACGCTCGGCGCCGCGGTCAGGTGCTGCGCGCGTTCTCGATGTACTTCACGCTGACCAACCTCGCGGAGCAGCTGCACCGTATTCGGCGGCGCCGTGCGCGCGAGCACGACCAGGCCGAACCTCCGCGCGAGTCGCTCGCCGAGGCGGTCGGCCTGCTGCGCGACGCCGGCATCGACGGCGAGGAGCTGGCGCGCCTGGCCGAGGGCGTGCGGGTCGAGCTCGTGCTGACCGCGCACCCGACCGAGGCGACCCGGCGCGGTGCGCTCGCCGCGCAGCTGCGCATGGCCGACCTGCTGCGCCGCCTGGACGAGCCGGACCTGACGCCCGCCGGTCGCGCCGGCGTGGAGCGCGGGCTGCTGGAGGAGGTGACGACGCTCTGGCAGACCGACGAGGTGCGCGAGCGTCGCCCGCGCGTGATCGACGAGATCCGCCACGGCCTGTGGTTCTTCGAGCGCATCCTGCTCGACGACGCGCCCCGCGTGACGCGCGCGCTGCAGTCACTCGTGCCGGGCATGTCCACGTCCGCGCAGCCGCTCGCCTTCGGCAGCTGGATCGGCGGCGACCAGGACGGCAACCCCTACACGGGGCCCGACACCGTCGTCGCCGCGCTGGCGCATGCCCGCTCGCTCGCGGTCTCGCGCTACCGCGACGAGGTGCGCGAGCTGGCCCGCGCCGTGAGCGTGTCGGACCGGCTCGCCTCCGTCGCGCCCGAGCTGCTCGAGTCGATTGCGACCGACGAGGCGCAGCTGCCCGGGTACGCCGCGCAGATCGCCGACCAGAACGTCGGCGAGCCCTACCGGCGCAAGCTGAGCTTCGTGTGGCGCCGCCTGGCCAACCTCGCCGACGGCGCCCCGTCGGTGGAGGGGGATGCCGCCTACCGCGACGCGGAGGAGCTGGCCGCCGACCTCGACCTCGTCGACCGCTCCCTGCGCGCCGCGCGCGGCGACCGGATCGCCGACGGTCGCCTGGCGGCGCTGCGGCGTCGCGTGGCGATGTTCGGATTCCACATCACGCGCCTGGACCTGCGCATGCACGCCGACGACCTGCACGCCGGTGGCGAGCGCGTGCTCGCGACGCTCGCCACGGTCGCCGAGCAACAGGCCCTGCACGGCACGCGCGGCTGCGACACGCTCGTGATCAGCGGCACGTCCGGGGCGGCCGACGTGCGCCGCGCGCTGGAGCTGGCCGCCGACGCCGGCGCCGACCTCGCGCCGGTGCCGCTGTTCGAGACGATCGAGGACCTGCAGGCGGCGCCCGCCATCATCGCCGAGCTGCTCGCCGTGCCCGCCTACTCCGAACTCGTCCGCGTGCGCCGCGCCGGTCGCCTGGAGGTGATGGTCGGCTACTCCGACTCCGCCAAGGACGGCGGCTACCTCGCCGCGCAGTGGCACATCCACCACGCGCAGTCCGCGCTCGCCGACCTGGCCCGCGATGCCGGCCTGGACCTCATGGTCTTCCACGGGCGCGGCGGCTCGGCCGGGCGCGGCGGCGGGCCCACCCACGCCGCCATCCTCGCCCAGCCGCCGAGCAGCCCACCCGGCCGCCTGAAGCTGACCGAGCAGGGCGAGACGATCTCCTTCAAGTACGGGCTGCGTGGCCTCGCCCGCCGCAACCTCGAGGCCGCGGTCGCAGGTGCGCTCATCGCCGCCGCCCCCGACCGCCTCGGCGCCGCGGGTTCCACGGGCCGCGTCGACCCCGACCACGCCGAGACGATGGACCAGCTGGCGTCCAGCTCGGAGGCGACCTTCCGCGACCTCGTGCAGCGCGACCCCGCCTTCGTCCCGTTCTTCCGCGCCTTCACCCCCGTCGACGAGCTCGCCCTGCTCAACGTCGGGTCGCGACCCGCACGCCGCGCCGAGGACGCAACCGACGACCACTACCTCGGCGGACTGCGCGCCATCCCGTGGGTGTTCGCCTGGACGCAGAACCGCAGCCTGCTGCCGAGCTGGTACGGCTGCGGCACCGCCCTGTCGCAGCTCGCCGCCGATCCCGCCGGGCTCGCCCGCCTGCGCGACATGCACGCCCGCTGGCCCGCCTTCCGCGTGCTCGTCTCCAACCTCGAGATGACGCTCGCCAAGTCGAGCATCGAGATCGCCCGCGCGTACCTGCCGCTCGTCCCCGACAGCCCTGACCGCGACCGCATCTGGTCGCGCATCGAGGAGGAGCACGAGCTGGCCGTCGGCGCCGTCCTCGACATCGTGGGCACCGGCGCGCTGCTCGACTCCCAGCCGGTGATCCGGCGCTCCATCCAGCTGCGCAACCCGTACGTGGACCCGATGAACCTGATCCAGGTCGAGCTGCTCGCCGCGTGGCGTGAGCTGCGAGCGGCCGGCGCCGGCGCCGAGCACGAGGAGGCGCGCCTGCTCGCGCGCTCGATCGCCGGCATTGCCGCGGCCCTGCGCAACACGGGCTGACGGCAGGTCATTCGCGGGGACGGTCGGGCCATCCCGCCCGCGCTGCGTGGTCGCGCGCCGCCGCGGTCGACAGGCTGGCCGCATGCAGCTCGCCCCGCGCAACCCAGCCCTGCCGTTCGTCGTCGCCACGCCGCTGCCCGCGGCAACCGGCTCGGCGCCCAAGCTCGTCGACATCGACTGGAAACACCAGCCCGACGCCGACGCCGGCCTCGTCACGGTGCGCTACCAAGGCACCGATCCGGCGGGCCGCACCTCGCAGTTCTCCGTTCGCAACCACCCAACCTCGACTGGTGAGAGCTGGTACGGCGTGAAGGGGACGCTGCGTGACGCGGTCCGCGCCGCGCGTGACCTCGCGGTCACCGACGGCAACACCGAGGCGCCGGGCAACTTCGCGCGGACATCGGTCGCGGTGATGTCCGCCAACGACGGCAGCTTCCTGCTCGAGCGCATGATGTACCCCGACGGGATGGGCGACGGGATGGACCCGATCATCTCCATGCCGATCGACCACGTGCCCGCCTCGCAGAGCGATGTCAGCGTCCCGTACGGCGACCTCGGCAAGCGCCCGTTCGACGTCCCGTCGAAGGTGTCCGTCCGGTTCGACGATCCGCGCGTCATCGCGCTGGTCGGCGTCGATTCCATCGCCTACGCGCCGCTCGCAGCCGGCTGACCGAGCCCGTCGAGAACCCCGCGCTCGCGGCCGCCGGCTGCACGAGCCTCGCCGAGCACGCCGACCTCGTGTCGCGCTGCGTCGCGTGCCCGCGCCTGGTCGCGTGGCGCGAGCAGGTCGCGCGCGAGAAGCGTGCGGCATACGTTGCGGAGGAGTACTGGGGCCGACCCGTGCCCGGCTTCGGCGACCCGACCGCATCCGTGCTCGTCGTCGGGCTCGCGCCCGCCGCGCACGGCGCCAACCGCACGGGGCGCATGTTCACCGGCGACCGATCCGGCGACTGGCTGTTCCGTTCCATGCACACCGCCGGGCTCGCCTCGCAGCCCACCAGCACCCACCGCGACGACGGCCTGCGCCTGCACGGCGCCTACGTCTCCGCCGCGGCGCGCTGCGCCCCGCCCGCCAACAAGCCGACGGTCGAGGAACTGGCAACGTGCCAGCCGTGGATCGAGCGCGAGCTGGAGCTGCTGGCCCCAACGCTTCGGGTCGCGGTCTGCCTCGGCAACATCGGCTACACCGCACTCTGGCGCGTGCTGGGCCAGGCCGGCGTCGAGCTGCCGCGCCCGCGCCCGAAGTTCGGACACGGCGTCGAGGTCACGCTCGCCGGCGGCCTCGTCGTGCTCTGCTCGTTCCACCCGAGCCAGCAGAACACCTTCACCGGCCGCCTCACCGAGCCCATGCTCGACGGCGTCTTCCACCGCGCGGTCGAGCTGTCGCGCTGACGTCGAATCATGCTGCCGCCCGCACGGCCGATGTGTCGAGCATGCTCCGCCTCGCTGCCCTGATCGCCGCCGTCACCAGCCTGCTCGCGGGCGCCCCCGCGAGCGCCGACGCGACGGTCACCGTGGCCCGTCCCGTCCCCTGCGTCGGTCGCTGTCACCGCCCGCCTGCGGCCTCCACCTTCTTCTGGCAGCTGTCCGGCACCGTGCGCGCCGGCCGCCGCGCCACGGTCTACGACGTCGACGCGGTCGACACGCCCGTCAGGACGGTCGAAGCGCTCCACGCGCGCGGCCGCCTCGTCACCTGCTACGTCGATGCGGGTTCGTGGGAGCCCGGGCGCCCCGATTCGGCCCGCTGGCCCGCGGGCCGGCTCGGGAAGGAGCTCGACGGCTGGCCGGGCGAGCGCTGGGTCGACGTGCGCCGCATCGCGCAGCTCGCGCCGCTGCTGCGCGCTCGCATCGACGTGTGCGCCGCCAAGGGCTTCGACGCCGTCGAGTTCGACAACGTCGACGGGTACGCCAATGACACGGGCTTTGCGATCAGCGCCGCCCACCAGGTCCGCTTCAACCGGTTCCTCGCCAACGCGGCCCATCGCCGCGGCCTCGCGGTCGCGCTCAAGAACGACGTCGAGCAGGTGCCGCAGCTGCAGCCCTGGTTCGACTTCGCGGTGGTCGAGCAGTGCTTCCAGTACGACGAGTGCGCTGGCTACACGCCCTTCGTGCGCGCCGGCAAGCCCGTGTTCGTGACCGAGTACGAGCTCGCGCTCGGCAGCTTCTGCCCCGCCGCCCACCGTCTCGGCATGTTCGCCGCCCGCGCCACGCTCGCCCTCGACGGCCACGTCGCGCCCTGCTCGCGCTGAGCGCCGCTACCACTGGCGTGCGCGGGTACCATGTCCCTGATGGCGCCTCGCCCCACAGGCATCCCCTCGGTCGACGAGGTGCTCGACAACTTCCACCCGGCGGTCGCCGCGTGGGTCCGTGAGCAGTTCGACTCGCCCACCGAGGTGCAGCTGCGCGGGTGGGAGGCGATCAGCCGCGGCGACCACGTGCTGCTCGGTGCGCCCACCGGCTCGGGCAAGACGCTCGCCGCCTTCCTCTCCGGCATCGACGGGCTCTTCCGCCAGCCCGTGCCCGACCCGGGCCAGCGCCTGCGCCTGCTGTACCTGTCGCCGCTGCGCGCGCTCAACTACGACATCGAGCGCAACCTGCGCGGCCCGCTCGCCGGCATCCAGCGCCACGCCGCGCGCCTGGGCATGGAGGTGCCCGACATCCGCGTCGGCGTGCGCACCGGTGACACGTCGCAGTCCGAGCGCCAGCGCCAGAAGCGCAACCCGCCCGACATCTTCATCACCACGCCCGAGTCGCTGTACGTGATGCTGACCTCCGGCAGTCGCGAGCTGTTCGACAACGTCCAGGCGACGATCATCGACGAGATCCACGCGCTCGCTTCCAACAAGCGTGGCACGCACATGGCGTTCACGCTCGAGCGCCTCTCCATGCGCGTGCGCGAGGCGGCCGAGGAGGCAGGCGAGCCCGCGCGCGACTTCCAGCGCATCGGCCTGTCCGCGACCCAGCGCCCGATCGAGCGCATCGCGGCGTTCCTCGGCGGTGCCACCCCGACCGCCCCGCGCCCCATCACGATCATCGACACGCCCGGGGCGAAGGAGCACGACCTGCAGGTCATCGTGCCGGTCGACGACATGACGGCGGTCGGCTCCAAGATCGTCGCGACGGAGCTCTCCGACCTCGACACGCCGTCCTCCAACAACGACCAGTACTCGATCTGGGGCGCCCTCCACGCCGAGCTGCTCGACCACGTCGAGGCGCACACCTCGACCATCCTGTTCGTCAACAGCCGCCGCCTCGCCGAGCGCATCGCCACCGCGCTCAACGAGCTCGCCGCGCGCCGCGTGCTCAACCGCCACGTCGAGGCGCAGCGCGAGCGCTACGAGGCGGAGGGGCTCGAGTGGACGGACGAGACCGAGGTCGACGTCCCCGTCGAGATCCGCTCGCCCGTCGTCGCGCGCGCCCACCACGGCTCGATCAGCCGCGAGACGCGCACCGAGATGGAGGAGCTGCTCAAGGCCGGGCAGCTGCCGTGCATCGTCGCCACCTCGAGCCTCGAGCTGGGCATCGACATGGGCGCCGTCGACCTCGTGCTGCTCGTGGAGAGCCCGCGCTCGGTGGCCAGCGGCCTGCAGCGCATCGGCCGCGCCGGCCACAACGTCGGTGACATCAGCCGCGGGCGCATCTACCCCAAGCACCGCGCCGACCTGGTCGAGGCCGCCGCCGTGACGCGCCTCATGTCGCGCCGCGAGATCGAGCCCGTCCACATCCCCGAGCTGTGCCTCGACGTGCTCGCGCAGCAGATCGTCGCCACCTGCGCCGAGCGCGCGTTCACCGTCGACGAGCTGCTCGCCCTGTCGCACCAGGCGTGGCCGTGGCGCGACCTCTCCCGCGACCAGTTCGAGAACCTGCTGTCGCTGCTGGCGGGCTACTTCCCCGTGGACGAGCTCGCCGACATCAAGGCGCGCGTCGTCTGGGACCGCGAGACGGGCGAGGTCACGACCCGCGCCGACGCCGCGCGCGTGGCCATCACCAACGCCGGCACCATCCCCGACCGCGGCATGTACGGCGTGTTCGCCGTGGGCTCCAACGGCCGCGTCGGCGAGCTCGACGAGGAGATGGTCCACGAGACGCGCCTGGGCGACGTCATCGTGCTCGGCTCGACCTCGTGGCGCGTGGAGGAGATCACGCGCGACCGCGTCAACGTCAGCCCGCAGCCGGGTGCGATCGGCAAGCCGCCGTTCTGGCACGGCGAGGGCGCCGGGCGCACCGTCGAGCTCGGCCGCGCGGTCGGCGAGCTCGTGCGCATGGTGGCGACCGCCTCGCCGAACGCCGCGACCATCGACGACCCGGTGCTCGCGGCGCTCGTGGACGAGGACGACCCCAACGACGCCGAGCTGATGGCGCGGCTGGGGGAGGAGTACCTGTGCGACCGGCGCGCGGCACGCAACCTCATCGCCTTCGTGCGCGAGCAGGTCGCCGCAGCGGGCGCGGCGCCCGACGACCACACCATCGTGATCGAGCGCTTCCGCGACGAGCTGGGCGACTGGCGAGTGTGCATCCTGTCGCCCTTCGGCAAGCCGGTGCACGCGCCGTGGGCGATGGCGATCGAGGAGAAGCTGAGCGGCGAGTACGGCCTCGAGACGACGGCGCTGTGGAGCGACGACGGCATCGCGCTGCGCATGCCCGACATCGACGAGCTGCCCCCGCTCTCGGCCCTGCTGCCCGACCCCGACGACATCGAGGACCTCGTCGTGGCGCAGCTCGGCAGCTCCGCGATGTTCGCGTCGCGGTTCCGCGAGGTCGCCACGCGCGCGCTGGTGCTGCCGCTGTCGAGCTTCCGCAAGCGCAGCCCGCTGTGGCTGCAGCGCCTGCGCGCCGCCGACGTGCTGCGCGTCGCACAGCAACAGTCGAGCTTCCCGATGATCCTCGAGACCTACCGCGAGTGCATGCGCGACGTGTTCTCGCTGCCCGACCTGCGCCAGCTGCTGACCGACATCCACGACCGCTCCGTGCGCGTCATCGAGGTGGAGACGCGCAGCGCCTCGCCGATGGCTGCGTCCCTGCTGTTCGACTACACCGCGACCTTCCTGTACGAGGCCGATTCGCCGTCCACCGAGCGCAAGGTGCAGGCGCTGTCGCTCGACCAGGCGCTGCTGCGGGAGCTGCTCGGCTCCGGCGACCTGCGCGAGCTGCTCGACGAGGATGCGATCGCCGAGGTGCACGGCGAGCTGCAGCGCACGATGGAGGGACGCGGCGCGAAGAACATCGACCAGCTCCACGACCTCATGCGCACGCTCGGCGACCTGTCCGCGGCGGAGATCGCCGAGCGCGTCGAACCCCCCGAGGACGCCGAGCCCGACGCCCTCGAGCAGTGGCTCGGGGAGCTGCGCCTGAGCAAGCGCGCGGTGACGGTACGCATCGGCGACGAGGAGCGCTGGATCTCGATCGAGGACACGGGCGACTACGTCGCGGCGTTCGGCGTGCAGGCGCCGCGCGGCGTGCCGGGCGTGTTCCTGGACCCGAGCAGCGACCCGCTCGCTCGCCTCGTCGGGCGCCGCCTGCGCACCACGATTCCCTTCACCACCGGCGAGCTCGCGCACCGCTGGGGCGGCGCGTCGCATGCGCAGCTGGAACTCAAGCTCAACGCGATGCGCATCGCCGACACCGCGCTGCTGGGCGGGTTCCTGCCCGGCCGCAACGAGGACGAGTGGTGCGATCCGGACGTGCTGCGGCGCCTGCGCCGTCGCACGCTCGCGCACCTGCGCCGCGAGATCGAGCCGGCCGACCGCGCCGCGCTCGCGCGCTTCCTCACGGGCTGGCACGGACTCGTGCAGCCGCCCGCCGGCAGCGCCGCCGCCACCCGCGACGTGGTCGTGCAGCTCGAGGGCGTGGAAGCATCGCCGTCGCAGTGGGAGCGCGACCTCGTCGCTCCGCGCATGTCGAGCTGGCGCGCACAGTGGCTCGACGAGCTGGTCAAGACCGGGCAGGTCGTGTGGATGGGGCGCGGCACCAAGCACGGCTCCATCCAGGTCGCACTGTTCGACGCGGGCAACCTCGCGCTGCTCGCACCGCCGGCGGAGCCGATCCCCGATGACGCCGACGCGCAGGTGCTCATCGAGCACCTCACCACGCGCGGCGCCAACTTCCTGCGCGACATCGTCGGCGGCACCGGCATCCCGCACGGCCGTGCGCTCGACGCGCTGTGGCGCCTCGCCGCGTCGGGCCACGTCACCAACGATTCGTGGAGCACGCTGCGCGCCGGTGCGGGCACCCCGGCGCAGCTGGCCAAGGCCGCGCGCGAGGCCGACAAGGCCGCCGGCATCGCCGCGGACGGCGGGACGATCGAGGACGTCGCCAACGCCTACGGCGCGAGCCGCCGCTCGGGCCTGCGCACCGGGCGCCGTACGGGCCGCACACGCCTGCCGCGTCGCGGCCCCAACGCCGGCGTGCCCGGCAGCTTCGGTGAGGTCGACGTGCGCTTCGGCGGCCGCTGGAGCATGCTGCCCACCGAGCGCGCCGGCGAGGACGAGCGCGTCGCCGCGATGAGCGAGGCGCTGCTCGACACGTTCGGCATCGTCACGCGCCACTCGGTGCAGGCGCGCCCCGTGCCCGGCGGGTTCGCTGCGGTGTACCGCGCGCTCGCCGTGCAGGAGGAGATCGGCACGGTGCGCCGCGGCTGGTTCGTGGAGGGCCTGGGCGGCGGCCAGTTCGCGCTCCCCGAAGCGGTCGACCGCCTGCGCGCCGTGCGCGAACCCACCGGCGGCACCGTGCCCGTCGTCGTGCTGCGCGCCAACGACCCCGCACAGCCGTTCGGAGCGATCCTCGCGTGGCCTGACCACCCGACCCCCGGCACCACCGTGCCGCGCCGCGACGCGAGCTCCTACGTGGTCCTACGCGATGGTGAGCTGCTGGCCACCGTCTCCACAGGCGGTCGCCGCCTCGTCGTGTGGGACCGCGAGGCGATGGGCGAGATCGCCCGCGCCCTCGCCCGCCTGGTCGAGCAGCGCCGCATCGATCGCCTCGCCATCGAGCAGCTCGACGACGGCGCCGTCGACCCAGACACCGTCATCGCCTTCGCCGACACGGGCTTCGTGCGCACCCCCCGGGGCCTGCGCGCCACCCCAACCACCGTGGCCGAGGTGCGCGACCGCCTGCGCTCCTCACGCCGCGTGCGCGTCGGCGACGTCTCGCTCCCCACCCACGGCCAGAAGTAGCCCCAGCGACCCCCGGTCCGACTATGAGGTAGATCGGCCCCCTCAGCGGGCCGCACACCGGGACAGTCATGGGCGCCCGGCACCATCCCGGTCGCTCGCCCGCTGAGGGGGCCGATCTACCTCATAGTCGGGGGAGTGGGCGGGTACCATGCAGGCGCATGCCCGAAGGCCACACCATCCACCGCGCCGCGCGACGCATTCGCAGCGTGCTCGCCGGCAACGTGCTGGAGCGCGTGGTCGCGCGCGGCCCGCACCTGCTGCACGCCAAGGCCGAGCAGCGCCTCCTCGGCGACACCGTCATCGAGGTGGAGGCGCGCGGCAAGCACCTGCTCATCCACACCGCGGGTGGCTGGAGCGTCCACTCGCACCTGCGCATGGACGGGGTGTGGCACCTCTACCGCCGGGGCGAGCGTTGGCGCAAGTCGCGGACCCGCGCCTGGCTCGCGCTGGGGTCGGGGGAGTGGGACGCCGTCAACTTCGACGGACCGATCCTCGAGCTGCACCGCACCGACGACCTGCTGCGTGACCGCGCCATCACCGACCTGGGTCCGGACGTGCTCATCGAGCCCTTCGACGACCACGAGTACCTGCGCCGCATGCGCCGCCAGTCCACGCGCGAGGTCGGCGACGCCGTGATGCAGCAGCGCATCGTCGCGGGCATCGGCAACATCTACAAGGCCGAGTCGCTGTTCATGTCACGGATCGACCCGTGGCGCCTCGTCGCGGACCTCTCCGACGAGGAGCTGCTGCGGGTGCGCACCACGGCGACGCGCATCATGCACGACGGCGTGCTCGACGCACGCGCGATCACGTTCCACGGGCCCGGCCAGCCGGGTCAGTGGGCGTACGGCCGCTACGGCCTGCCGTGCCGCGTGTGCGGCACAACGATCCGTCGCGAGAAGCAGGGCGAGGACCAGCGCAGCACCTACTGGTGCCCGACCTGCCAGACCTGACCGCGGCGACCCGTTCGGTCAGCCTCGGCCCGACCGCGCAGCGCTACTTCGCAGCGGCCCGCTCGGCCGCGACCTTGAGCGCCCACTTGTGGCGCATGGCCGGCGACATCGTGACGGCGTGCGGCGCGGCCGACGACGTCGTCGGGCCCGTCGCCGCAGGCACGGCGCCCGGGGCGGGCACGATGCGACTGGCCGCGTCCTCCTGGCGCTGGCGCTCTTCGGCCTGCGCGGTGCCGGCCATCGACGCCGTCGCCTCCGCTTCCTTCTTGGCCTTGGAGCCCTTCACGAAGCCCAGGATGGCGCCACCGAGCGCACCGACGAGCGCACCGATCGGCAGCGGCACGAACGGGAGCAGGCCCACGGCCGCACCAGCCACGCCGCCGATGAGCGCGAACTTGAGCGCCGACTTGATGGGGGAGGGCGCGTTGGTGGGTTCGGGCATCGCCTGCGCCCCCAGCTGCGACTGGCCCAGCGCCTGGGCGAGCATGCCCTGCGACACGGGCATCGGCGCGGCCATGCCGTAACCGGCGGGCGCCATCTGCATCCCGTAGCCGGCAGGCACCTGACCCTGCATGCCGTACCCGGCGGGCATCTGCCCCTGCATCGCGTACCCGGCGGGCACGTAGCCGGGCGGGATCCCGCCCTGCGGCATTCCGTACCCACCGGGCACCGCCTGCTGCTGCATGCCGTAGCCCGCGGGCATCGCCTGCGGTGCGCCGTACCCCATCATCTGCTGGGCGGGGAGTGCGACTGCGGGCTGGACGAAGTTCGTCATGGTGGATCCTCCGGTGGTGCGAGCCGGTCGTCCGCCTCCACACGGGATCGACCGAGCCTTCTCCCGGTCATCCGGGCAGCGCCCCGCCCAGTGCGCAGGATCCGCGGGTCGCGGGCCGCAGGAGGCCACGCCCGGGCCACGCAGGGCCACCACCATCCACGTCCCGACGTCGATCGCCCCCGAAACGACACCGGGGGCGCCGTCCGCGTGGACGACACCCCCGGTACCTGTCGAACGCCCTACCCTCAGCGGGAGAAGCGTGCGGCGATCTTCTTCTCGGCCCGCCGGAACTGGGGGTTCTTGCGTGCCTCGGAGAGCAGCTCGTTGAAGGACGTGAGCAGGTCCTCGACCACCTGGGTCAGGTCGTCGCGAACTTCCTTGCCCACGTTCTGCGCCGTCTGCGCGCGCTTGGCGACGCCGGTGACACCCTTGGCGACCTGCTTGCGCTGCTTGGCCGGCAGCTTGCCGACAGCGTTGACGGCCGCACCCAGCGCGCGGTCCTGCACCTTGCCCACGGTCTTGCGCGTGGAGGTGTTGGCCTTCTTGCCGCTGGTCTGCGCCTTGCGCTTGAAGCGGTAGTAGTGCTGCTGGATGTTGGACGCGGTCATCTTGCGCTCGCGGGCCACGACGCCGAAGGCGTCCTTGGCGGTGCGACCGGTCGCGATGACCTCTTCCACGCGGCTGTAGACCTGCTCGCCGAGGCTGGCGCTGGCTGCCTTCACGCGCGAGCTGGCTGCCGACGTCGAGCGCGAGCTCGACGCGGGCTTGCGGGACGTGCCGGCCTTGGCCGCGGTGGAGCGAGCCGAGGACGCAGCCGACTTGGCCTTGGCGCCGGAGGGCTTGCGAGCGGCGCTCTTGGCCGTCGACTTCGCCTTCGTGGCGGTGCTGCGGGTCGTCGACTTGGTCGAGGACTTGGCGGTCGTCGAGCGCTTGGCCGCGGGCTTCGCCTTGGCGGTCGTGCGCTTGGACGAGGCGGTCGTCGACTTGCTGGCTGCGCGAGCGGCCGGCTTGGTCGTCGACTTCTTCGCCGTGGACTTGGCGG
>JAOPYS010000027.1 GCA_025964465.1 Thermoleophilia bacterium | reverse complement strand
AGTGCTCCTGCAGGTTGTGCGAGATGCCGGGGATGTACGTCGTGACTTCCATCTGGTTGGTGAGGCGCACGCGCGCCACCTTGCGAAGCGCCGAGTTCGGCTTCTTCGGCGTGGTGGTGTAGACGCGGGTGCAGACGCCGCGCTTCTGCGAGGCGCCGCGCAGCGCAGGGGTCTTCGTCTTGGCGACGACCTTCTTGCGCGGGTTGCGAACCAGCTGCTGGATGGTGGGCATGGGGCCTGTTTTCCTCGAGAGTACCGGGGCTGCCGCGCGCAGGAGAATGGAAGATCCATCCGATGCAGCGCAGCGACGTGGAAATGTACCACTTCCGGGCGCCCCGGCGCAAACGACAACCGATCGAACGGCCGCTTCGACCCGTCGCGCCCCCTCCCTCCCCGACCTCGCGCGGTCAGTTCGCGAGCAGGTTGCCCCCGTACCCGACCATGGAGCCGAGGCCCGCGGCGGCGACCAGCGCGGCCCCGGCCATCGTGGTGGTGCGCGCTGCCGAAGGGGCCACGAACGCCGCGTAGCCGCCGCCCGTGCCGCCCAGCATGAGCGCCGCGAGACCGCAGAGGCCGATGCCGTCCAGCGCGAATTCGTGCTCGCGCCAGAGCGAATCGGCGCCCGGGTGCTCGACCAGGTCGCGTGCGCGTGCGTGGTCGGTGTACGCCCACGTCCCGATGCCTGCGCCCACCGCGAGCGCGGCTCCGGCGGCGATGAGCCCTCGTGACACGACCATGGTCTTCCCCCTCCTCGGATCCCCTGCCCGATCGTCGGAGGGGCGCGCGCGGATGGTCGGGCGCCCGTGGCAAAAGCGCACCCGGGGGTCACGTCTGGAACAGCGCGCGCGGGCGGGTGTCAGGCGGCGTCGGCGGTGCCGGTGCCCCAGAACGCGGCGCGGCGGTGGTGCACGAGGTCGTCGAGGTACTCGAGCGGGAACTCGCCGGCGTCGACCCGGGCCCGGACCTGCGCGACCTCGGTGGCGGTGGTGTAACGCGACAGCTCGAGGAAGAGCGCCTCTGGGTCGAGCGCGAGGTCGCGGGCACGTTCGCGGGTGAGGTACCGCTGCTCGCGCGCCGCCCGGGTCGAGCTTCCCGGTCGCGGCACGACCGCAGGTTCCACGGCGCGCCCGTCGCCGAGGATGGACGCGATGCGCCGCTCGAAGGCGACCGCGGCGACGGCGAGGGTGTCGAGGCGCGCGGCGTCCGGGGTCGACAGCGCCCGCTCACGGACGGGGAGCGTGAGCACGAGCACCTCGCCCTCCTGCACCCACTCGACGTCGATGCCGCTCGCGAGCAGGTCGACGAGGGCCGGGTCGAACAGCTGGCGCCAGTCGACCGCGTCGCCACCGCGGACGAGCAGCTCCCCCTCGCGCACGAGCCGCTCGGACTCCAGCTCGAGCAGGGTGCCGGAAGCGAGGAGCTCGTCCACGCGCGTCTCGCGGTGACGACGCTGGAAGGAGCTGGCGGGGAAGACCTCCCCGGCGCCCGGGGGGAGCTGGAGGACCACGGCGTAGAGCCTGCGACCGTTCCTGCCGACGTCGGGGGCAGCGACGAGGTGCACGTTGATCCGACGACGGTCGCCGAGGGTGACGTGCCACGCCGCGGCGTGCCGGCCGAAGGTCCAGCCCCGCGGCAGCTCCACCTGCGGCAGCTCGTCGAGGATCGCCCCGCGCTGGCGGGCCCACGCACGCCAGCGCCCGGAGCGCAGGAGTCGACCGAAGATGCGCGACGCGACCGCCCCGGTGCAGGTTGCGAGCCCGGCGCCGGCCAGGCGCATCGTCCACTCACCACCGCCGAGGAGGCTGCCGGCGAGCGCACCGGCGCCGAGGCTGGCGGCGACGAGGATTCGCGACGGCTGCCACAGCACGAGGAGGCGCTCCCACACCCGCAGCACCTCGCGGTCCGGCGACACCACGCGGAGCCGCGCACGGGTTCGCGCGTTCGGATACAGCCCGCGAATCGTCCGCGGCAGGTCGCGCCGGATCTGGTGGCCGTGGAGCATCACCGGCCACATCGGCACCGGCCCGCCGGGCCGTGAGGGCGTAGGCTCGCCCGATGGTCGAACCACTGCTCGCTCCCACCGGCACCGAGGCGCCACGCCGACCCGGGTTCCGCGTGCCGTGGATCCTGCTGGCCGTGGACCTCGCGTGCGTCGTCGCACAGTTCGCGACGATCTTCGCGTCGGGCAGCGACTACTGCGACAGCCTCGACGGCCACATCCTCTTCGGCATGGTGGAGTTCGCCGTCGCGCCGCTCCCGGCGCTCGCCCTGTTCATCCAGCAGGTCCGGTCCAGCCCCGGCCAGCGACGGTGGGGCCAGGCCATCTCGATCTACCTGCTCACCGCGGTGGTCGGCCTGTTCGTGCTGCTCAGCTGGATGCCGATCATCTTCGCGGACTCCTGCTGATCAGCGCAGGGCGGCGAGCGCGACCTCGAAGGCCAGCTCGAGGCGGTCCCCCACTACGTCGCCGTGGAACTCGGGGACCCACGTGCCGTCGAGCGTCGACAGCACGTCGCTGACCACGAGCAGCGACGCGACCTGCGCCTCGCGCACCTGGCCGACCGCGAACAGCGCGGCGGCCTCCATCTCGACCACCGGAACGCCGGCGGCGACGTGGCGCTCGACCTCCTCCTTGGTCTCGCGGTACGGCGCGTCGGTCGTCCACGCCTCGCCCGTGCGGTGTGACTCCCCGCGCCGGTCGAGCTCCGCGACGAGGCGGGCCGTGAGCGCCTCCTCCGCGCGGACGGGCTCGCCGGCCGGGAGGTAGTGGTAGGAGGTCCCCTCGTCGCGCACGGCGCCCGTGGGGACCACGAGGTCGCCCACCTCGAGGTCGGGGTCCATGCCGCCGCAGGTGCCCATCGAGACGACCGTGCGGCAGCCGAGCGCGATGAGGTCCTCGAGCATCACGGCGGCGACGGGGGCACCGATGCCGAAGTCCGCGACGAGCGCCACCTCGCCGCCAGTCTCGGCGAGCAGGTACGTGTCACCGAAGAAGCCCGGCACCTTCGTCGCCTCCCGCCCCGCCAGCAGCCGCTGCGCGAGCCCGCGGTGGTCGAGCATGATCGCCGCGCGCGGCGGGGCGAGCTCGGCGTAGGCACCGCTCTCGAGCCCATGCGCCGCCAGCGCCTCGGGGCTCACGATGCTCGTCCGTCCGTACTTGCCGGTGTCCGCGGGGAAGGTCGTCATGCGGGCATCCTGCCGCACGGCGGCGCTGCACGTCAGTCGGTGTCGCTGGCCTCGTCCGCGTCGTCGACGCGCTGGCCAGCCTCGGCGATGAGCTGCGCGAGCACGGGCGGGGGCACGGCGCCGGGCACGGCGATGCGGCGATCGGCGACGAAGCACGGCACGCCCGTGATGCCGAGCTCGCCGGCGGTGGCGATCTCGGCGTCGACCGTGGCGGCGAGGTCCGGGTCCGAGAGCGCGGCGTCGACGATGGCGTTGGCGAGGTCCGGGTCGACGAGCTGGTCGACCACGAGCTCGCGCAGGTGCTCGGCGCTGGAGATGTCGACGCCCTGCTCGAAGTAGGCGGCGAAGATCGCATCCATGAGCGGCTCGCGCTCGCCGTGCTGCTCGGCGGCCTGCAGGACGCGGTGCGCGAGGTGCGTGTTGGGGACGGTGCGCTGGCGGTCGAAGCGGAAGTCGATCCCGAGCTCCTCGCCGATCGCCACGAGCCGCTCGCGTCCCTCCTCGAGCTTGGCGAGGTCGGCGCCGAAGCGGGCGGCGAAGTACTCGTCTGCCTCCGTGCCGTCCTCGGGCACGGAGGGGTCGAGCTGGTAGGCACGCCACGTCACGGTGGGGCGCTCGCGCTCGTCGATGTCGGCGAGCGCCACGCCGAGGTTGCGGCGGCCCACGTAGCACCACGGGCACGCCACGTCGCTCCAGACCTCGAGCTGCACGCGCGGGATGTCGTCGACCTCGTCCATGTGGCGGAGCGTATCGCGCGCGACGGGGAGGTCAACGACGCAGGTCGTCCAGCGTGGCGGGGATGCACCCGGCCCGCTGGCGCCGACCGGCGAGGCCGGGGACCTTCGGCTCCCGGATCGTGAGCTTTCGTTCACCATCCGGGCGGATCGTGCCGATGGGGTGTGGGTGATCGCAGCCCGACGGATACTGGCGACCGCCGCGGCGGCCCTCACCATGCTCGCCGCGCCGTCCGCGGCATCCGCCGCCGCGACGGGCACGGTCACGTATCCCAATGCCGTCATCCAGGTGACGAACGTGGTCGTGTCGCACACGCAGTCCGGCGCCGTGTCGTGGCAGCTGGAGCGCAACGCCGCGCCCTACGTGGCTGGCGTGTGCGGCTCCTACGGGGCGTGGAGCCCGATCGGCGCCGTGAGCTCCGCGAGCGCATTTGGGGATTCGACCATCGTGAACGGCAGCTGCTACCAGTACCGCCTGCGCCTGGTCGACGCCGTGCCGACGACGACGTATGCCGTCTCCGCCAGCGTGCTCCGGGTCGACACTGTGGTCCCGACGAGCACGATCAGCGGCTCGCCGGCCGGGCCGGTCAGCGGCCCGGTGGCGCTGACGGGCAGCGCGGCGGACAGCGGCTCGGGCATCCAGCGCGTGGCGCTGGCGGTCACGGGCCCGTCGACCGTCACGCTCGCGCCCGCGTGCAGCACGATGCCGGCGTCGTGGAGCTGCGCGTGGGACACCACGAGCGCCTCGGACGGCGTCTACACGATCCAGGCCACCGCGTACGACAACGCGGGCAACTCGTCGATGACGTCGCGGACGATCGTGGTCGACAACAACGCACCCGCTGCTGCGTTGCAGGCGATGGTCGAGATGACGGGGGCCGCGTACCAGCACGCGATCGGGTCGACGATGTACGTCAACCCGGCCCAGGCGGGGAGCTTCCGGGTGGACGTCGCGGCCACCGATGCGGGGACCGGCGTGCAACGTGTGGACTTCCCGGCGCTCGGGAGTGGCTGGGGCGGGGGCGGTCCAGACACCGTTGCGCCCTACTCGGGCACCTATTCGTGGGGACCGGGCGTCGCCTCGCCGGGCGCCCGCACGGCGACCGCGGTCGACAACGCGGGCCTGTCCTCGACGGCGGCGTTCTCCGTCCTTGGTGACGCAACCGCGCCGGGGGGCGCGACGATCGGCGCGACGTGGACGGGGAGCGCACCGTCGATCGCGTTCACCTCCGGGTCGGACGCCGAATCCGGCGTGGGGACGTTGCAGCTGCAGCGACGCACGGCGCCCTTCGTCGGCGGCGCGTGCGGCTCGATGAGCGCGTGGTCGACCATCGCCACCAACCCCGTGTCCCCCTTCGCCGATGCGACGGCCCCGGCCGGCGTGTGCATCGACTACCGCCTGCTCGTCACAGACAACGTGGGCAACGTCGGCACGTTCACGGCGGCGTCGCCGGTGCAGCCGCCGGCGCCGGCGGGCATCACGGTCGCTCCGGGCTCGGTGTCGGTGGCGGAAGGTGACATCGGGACCACGGTCGCGATCACGCTCGACGCGGCTCCCTCGTCAGCAGTGACGGTCGACGCGACGGTCGCCGGGAACCGGGTGTGGACCTCCGGCGCGCCGTTCACGTTCACCCCCGCGAACTGGAACAGCCCGCAGTACGTCGACCTGATGGCGATCGACGACGCAGTGTCGAACGGGGACGTCGTGACAGCGATCTCCTTCACCGGAGCCAGCGCGGATCCCCGGTACGGTGGGCTGGCGATCGCCGACCTCCCGGTGCAGGTGTACGACGACGACACCGCTGACGTGATCTCGGCACCGGCGCCCGTCGCACTGAGCGAGGGTGGCGCTCCGGGGTCGTTCGACCTCGTGCTCACCTCCGAGCCGACAGCACCCGTGACGCTGGCGCTGTCCGCCCCCGATGGCCAGGCCACGCCGACCCCGTCAGTCGCGACCTTCACGCCGATGGACTGGAACGTGCCGCAGACCGTGACGCTGGACGCGGTCGACGACGCGATCGTGGAGACCTCCCCGCACGCGGGGACGGTCCTCGTGACCGTGACGAGCAGCGACCCGCTCTACGACGGGCTCGCCGTCCCCGACGTCGCCCTCGAGATCACCGACAACGACGTCGCACCCCCGCCTCCGCCGCCGCCGCCCCCGCCGCCCCCGCCGGTGACCGACACGACGCCGCCCGTCGGCGGCTCGATCTCGCTCCCCTTCGGCACGGTCCGGCTGACGACGGTGCCCGTGGCCTTCACGGTCGGGACCGACGCCGGGAGCGGCATCGCGTCCTGGCGCGTGGAGCGTCGCGCAGCCGAGGCGACGCCCATCGGGTGCGCCTCGTACGGCGCCTGGTCACAGCGCGGCGCTGCCAACCCGGTGTCGCCGATGGCCGACCTCGCCACGAGCGGCGCGTGCGTGGAGTACCGCCTGGTCGTCACCGATGTGGCCGGCAACGCCGCCGTGTACACCGCGGCAGGCACCACGCGATTCGACTTCGCGGCCCCGACGGGGACGATCGATGCCCTTGCACCGACGATCGCGCACGGTCCGGTCACGCTCGGCGGAGGCGCCGCAGACACTCGCGGTGCGGTGTCGGTCACCGTGCGCTACAGCGGTGCCGCGAGCGGTGACATCTGCGTCGGGCTCGCCGTCGCCGCGGACGGTCGCTGGTCCTGCGCGTGGAACACGACAGCCCTGCCCGACGGCGCGTACACCGTCACCGTCCGGATGCGCGACGAGGCCGGCAACGAGCGCTCCGTCGAGACGACCGTGACCCTCGGCGCGGGCCGCAGCATCGACGGCGGCGCCAGCACGGGCGGCACGTCACCGACGACCCCGACCCCGCCGGCCGCCGACAAGGTCCCGCCGCTCATGACCCGAACCGCGCTCGCCGCGCTGCGCTTCCTCGCGGCGAAGGGCACCCAGCTGAAGCTCACGCTCGACGCGCCCGCGAAGGTCAAGGTCGACGCCACGCAGAAGGTCGCCGGTCGCCTCGTGCACGGCCGCTGCGTCGCCGGCGCGCGGAAGCCCGCTACCGCCAAGCGCTGCACGACGGTCGTCGTGCGCGCGACCACGACCCTCGCCGCCAAGGCCGGCGCCAATGCACTCACCGTCCGCTTCACGAAGCTCAAGCCCGGCGCCTACGCCCTGACCTTCCGCGCCACCGACGCCGCTGGCAACGTCTCGAAGCCGCAGTCGAAGGCCTTCACGGTGCTCACCCCGCGCCGCCCCGCGCGACACTGACCCGCTGGGGTCTCAGCGCGTCGCAGCTGCGCCGAAGAGTCCGCCGAGCAGCCCGCCGATGACGCGCGACGCGATGGTCCCGCCCCGGCCAGCACCCGCCGACTGCGCGAGCGCTCCGCCCACCGCGGACCCGAGCACCGCACCCGCCGCGGGCGCCGAGACGTACGGAGCGCCGTAGCCGTACCCGCCTCCGTAGCCATACCCGCCGCCGTAGCCGTTGGCGTACCCGCCGCCGTAGCCGCCGCCATAGCCGCCGCCGTAGCCGCCGCCATAGCCGCCGGGGCGCCGGTCGTAGCCCCACGATCCGCCTTGCTGCGGCGAGCCGTACTGCGGATACGTCGGGTACGACGGATAGGACGGGTACGAGGGGTACGCAGGCGCGCCATACCCGTATGCAGGTGCGTATCCGTATCGATCGATGTGGCTCATGGTCCCTCCTTGGACGACGGCCGCTGGGGCAGAACATGGCACATCCCCATCCCCCAGCGCACCACACCAACCCCCGGCCACCTTGGCCGCCACCGGCCGGACACCTGTCGCCACTGATCCCGAGAATCCCGCTCCCACCGTGGATTCCCCGCTCATAGTGGAGGAGGGCTGGGCGCCACCCCCGCCCCGCCTCCGAGCACATACCCGCCCCGCAACGCTCCATGAAGACACGAGGGCCCCGGGAGGGACGCGGTGTCCGCGAAAACTCCGATCGAGCACGATGCTCGATCGAGCCGAGCAGTGAGCACAGGATGTGCTCACGCCGGCGCAGTTTTCGCGGTGCCGCGTCCCTCCCGGGGCCCGTACTGCGTATCGCTTCGCCCTTACAGTCCGAACGGGTTGTCGAGGTCCGGGTTGGGGACCGACACGCC
>JAOPYS010000076.1 GCA_025964465.1 Thermoleophilia bacterium | reverse complement strand
TGAGCGCGGCCCGGGGGCCGGCGCGAGCGCAGCGCCCGACGCCGGCGCTGCCGCCACGACTACTCCTGCCGTGACGACGGGCCCGACGCCCGCCACCACGACGCCCGGCGCGACCCCTCCCACGAGCGGCACCGCGACCACCTCCGCAGGCGGCCCCGCATCGACGGCCGCCAGCGGCGGCTCCACCGAGGTCGTGGCCGAGCAACGCGAGCTCTACGGGGTGCGCGTGCGCCAGAGCGAGGCGCGACTCGCCAACATCTCCGCCAGCCTGCGCGCCGACTACCCGGCCGCCGCCCGCCTCGCATCCGCATCGACCGGCTGGGACCCGGAGACCTTCGTCCCCAAGACGAAGGAGGAGGCCGAGGCCTTCGCCCAGCGCATGGTCATCGACGCCACCGAGTCGGCCGCCCGCCTCGAGATCGTCAAGACGCAGCTCGACTCCGCCACCTTCGAGGCCCAGACCACCGGCTCGCCCGCGGCGACCGCCCAGGCGGCGAAGCTGCAGGCCGACTTCGACCGCCAGAAGACGTACGTCGACAAGCTCGCCCGCATCGTCGACACCGCCGCGGGCGGCGCCGTCACCGACAAGGGCGCCGACGCGATGCGCGGCCGGACGATGCGCAACGACGGTGACATCCCCATCGCCGAGATGGTCACCGCCCTGCGCGACGCCGGCATGACGGAGGGGCAGATCGCACGTACGGTCGGCGCATCCGAGCTGGGGGTCGAGCAGGAGCGCACGCCCGGCGGCAGCGAGACGCTCAAGACCGTCGCGAAGACCTCTGCCGACTGGACCTGGGCGAACCGCTTCAACCTCCAGCAGGCACGCCGCGCCGAGGACCGTCGCATCGAGGCGAAGCGCCGCGAGCGGCAGGCGGACGAGGACGAGCAGCGCCAGTGGCAGCGCAACGTCGACCGCAACCGAGTCGAGAAGCGCGCCTTCACCGCGCACCTCGAGACGCGCGCCGCTGAGCGCAAGGCCCGCAGCGACTCGCAGTTCCAGTCCTACCTGCAGCGCATCCAGGCCGAGCGCCGGCAGGCCCGCGCCGGCTGACGCCCGGCGGCCCCTGACGGGATCGGCGGCGGCTGCTAACGTGCCGCGCATGCCTGATCCCACCCAGCCCACACGCACGCTCGGCACCCACGACGGAGGGCTCGCGGTCTCCGCACAGGGCCTCGGATGCATGGGGATGAGCGAGTTCTACGGCGCGCGCGACGACGCCGAGTCCCTCGCCACCATCGACCGCGCGATCGAGCTCGGCATCACCTTCTTCGACACCGCCGACATGTACGGGCCCTTCATCAACGAGGAGCTCGTCGGCCGCACGCTGGCGCGGCACCGCGACCGCGTGGTCATCGCCACCAAGTTCGCCAACGTGCGTGGCGAAGCCGGCGAGTACCTGGGCATCCGTGGCGACGCCGAGTACGTGCGCGAGGCCTGCGACGCATCGCTGCGCCGCCTCGGCGTCGACCACATCGACCTCTACTACCAGCACCGCGTCGACCCCACGGTCGAGATCGAGGAGACCGTCGGCGCGATGGCCGAGCTCGTCGCCGCCGGCAAGGTGCGTCACCTCGGGCTGAGCGAGGCCGCCCCCGACACGATCCGCCGCGCGCACGCCGTGCACCCCATCACCGCACTGCAGAGCGAGTACTCGCTCTTCGAGCGCGAGGTGGAGGCGGAGGTGCTGCCCGTCGTGCGCGAGCTCGGGATCGGGTTCGTCCCGTACTCGCCGCTCGGCCGCGGCATGCTGACCGGCAAGCTCGCCGCACCCTCGGAGCTCGACGCCGAGCACGACGCGCGCGGTGCGCAGGGGCGCTTCCCGCGCTTCTCGGCGGAGAACTACGAGGAGAACCTCGCTCCCGTCGAGCAGCTGCGGAAGGTTGCCGCCGACCTCGGCGTCGAGCCCGCGCAGCTCGCGCTCGCCTGGGTGCTCCACCGCGGCGACGACATCGTCCCCATCCCCGGGACGAAGCGCCGCCGCTGGCTCGAGCAGAACGCCGCGGCCAGCGCGATCCAGCTCGACACAGCGACGCTCGACGCGCTCGACGCCGCCTTCCCGCGCGGCGTCGCCGCCGGCGATCGCTACGCCGACATGTCGACCGTCGGTCGCTGACCCGTGCTGGCGCCCCGCCTCACTCGATGTCCATGCGCTCGTCCGAGTGCGGCAGCGTCGACCGACGCAGCAGCACGAGCGCCACGACCAGGCCGATCGCGACCCCGGTGTTGACCGCAAGCTCCAGCAGCAGCCGGTCGAACGTCCCGTCGTCCATCCGCTGACCGAGCGTGAGCGCCGACCCGACCGTGAGGATGTGCCGCACTGCCGAGATGATGCCGATCGCGACGAACGGCATGAGCTGGAACGTCCCCTGGGTGAAGTGCGTGATCACCGTGCGCAGGATCTCCATGAGGATGATCACGAACAGCACGCCGTTGACCGCGTACGTCACCGCGAGGGCGAACGGCTGGTCGCTGTCGAAGAACTGCAGCACGGTGTTGCCCATCACCGCGATGGCCAGCCCGAGCAGCAGCACCGCGATGCAGACGTGCACGAGGTCGTCGATCCCGTGGATGGCCCGCAGCAGCCACGCGGGGGCCAGGGGGCGTCGGTCACGGTGCGGGACGAGGGTCGGGATCTGGTCGGCCATGCGGGGAACTTCCCCTCCTGCCGCGCCCCCAACCTCGGGCACCTCGGGGCGACCACCGGAAGAATCGCTGTGATTCCGACGGTTTTCTGGAACGTCCCCACCCATTTCCAAACCCTTCCCGAAGCGGTTTGCCGCATTTGACGGCGGGGGTATGGTGACGTCAAAGACCGGGTGTCCGGTGGACGCGCGGTCATGAATTCAAGGTTCGGTGGATCTGGACCGTAGGAGTGGTTGGACCCGGCAATTCGGGGGTGCAGCCAGCCTCCCGGACGGATCCACCCGGAGGGAGGAACCGTGTTCGAACGCTTCACAGAGCGAGCACGGCAGGTCGTTGTCCTTGCACAGGACGAGGCCCGTGCGCTCAAGCACAACTACATCGGCACCGAGCACATCCTGCTCGGCCTGCTCCGCGAGGAGGAGGGCCTGGCGGCTCGGGTGCTCGATTCCCTCGACATCACGGTCGAGGAGGTGCGCCAGCAGGTCGCGCGCATCGTCGGCCAGGGCGACGAGGCGACGAGCGGGCAGATCCCGTTCACGCCTCGGGCCAAGAAGGTCCTGGAGCTCGCCCTGCGCGAGGCGCTGTCGCTCGGCCACAACTACATCGGCACCGAGCACATCCTCCTCGGGCTCGTGCGCGAGAACGAGGGCGTCGCCGCTCGGATCCTGCTCGACTTCGATGCGGACGCCGAGAAGATCCGCAACGAGATCATCCGCATGCTCTCCGGCCCCGGCCGCCAGCAGCGTGGCCAGGGTGGGGCGTCGGGTGCCGAGGGCGCGGGCGCGAAGGGCAAGGGCGGCTCGTCCAAGCTCCTCGACCAGTTCGGTCGCAACCTCACGAAGCTCGCCTCCGACGGCAAGCTCGACCCCGTGGTCGGGCGCCAGCAGGAGATCGAGCGGGTCATGCAGATCCTCTCGCGCCGCACCAAGAACAACCCGGTGCTGATCGGCGAGCCGGGCGTCGGCAAGACGGCCGTCGTCGAGGGCCTGGCGCAGCGCATCATCTCGGGCCAGGTGCCGGAGCTGCTGCGCGACAAGCAGATCTACACGCTCGACCTCGCAGCGCTCGTCGCGGGCTCCAAGTACCGCGGTGAGTTCGAGGAGCGCCTCAAGAAGGTCATGAAGGAGATCA
>JAOPYS010000455.1 GCA_025964465.1 Thermoleophilia bacterium | reverse complement strand
CGCGTGTGGTGGAGCACGTGGCCTGCTGCCGGCGCCCGCCGTCGTGCGCTAGCGCTGGAGCCCGAGTGGTTCGGGACGGCCGGCGGGTCGGACGCGGCCACCGCGCGGGCGGCGGGTTGGGGTCGTGCCTCGCGCGCGTCACGCTGCTGGCATGCAGCTCACCGCTCCCACCTCCTCGCCCGTCCCCGCCGTCGCCCCGTCGCCCGCCGTGGACTTCGTCCAGCAGCACGGGTGGCTGACCACCGGGGAGCACCCGGCGGTGGCGAAGCTGGTGCCGACCGGCGTGGACACGGTCGACGTCGTGGTGTCGGACCCCTGGACGGAGCCGGGCGACGCGCCCGACCCCGACGGCGAGCACATGTACGCCGACACCGCCGCGAGCGTGCTCGAACAGGCGGTCGGCGGGGTCAAGCTCGTCGTGCGCACGCCCGACGGCTACGTCGGCCAGCCCGGGTACTTCTCCGGCGACGAGCAGTACTTCGCCAACTCGCTGCCGGGGCTCACGAGCCAGGCCGCGGAGGTCGGCTACGACCTCGACGGGGACGGCACGGTCGGCGACGAGGAGTCGGCATTCGTCTTCCCCGTCCACTCGCAGGCGGACGTGGATCGCCTCGACCCGCTCGTGCGGCCCACGATCGGCGAGTACCCGACCCGCTTCAGCGTCGAGGGCTGACCCGCGGCGTCAGCCGACGCGCGTGCCGAACATGAGGCTCACCAGCTGACGAATCTCCTGTGGGCGCTGGGCGCCGCGCCGGGCGGTTGGTGGTTCGCCGCCGTCGACGATCGACGGGTCGACGAGCATGCGCAGCGCGCAGCGGATGGCCGAGGTGCGGGGCGTCGCGGTACGAGTCGGTGGCACGGGTGGTCCTGACGTGGGAGGCGTGGACGACCCGAACGTATCCCCCCTGCGTGAAGCGCCCGTGTGCGCGCCGTGAAGCTCGGGTGAAGCGCGCGGACGTCGGCGCTCGTGCGTCTCGAGGCCCACGAAGCAGGAGTGGCCGTCCTCGAGGGCGCGGGGGGCGAGTAGTGGAACCGGACCGACCGTCCGACGGCATCGCTACACTTCACGAGATGCGACCTGCCGCCCTCCAGCTCGACCTCGAGACCTTCGAAGGCCCGTTCGACCTGCTGTGCACGGTGCTGCTGCGGCGTGAGCTGTCGGTGGAGGACGTGCCGCTGGCGGAGGTCGTCGTCGGGTACGTCGCGCGCCTCGCCGAGGAGCAGCGCGTCGACCCGGACACCGCGGGCGAGTTCCTGCTGCTCGTGGCCGGGTTGATGGAGATCAAGTCGCGCGAGCTGCTGTCGGTGGAGGCCGAGCTGGAGCTCGAGGACCCCGCCGCGATCGAGGCGCAGGGCGACATGCTCGAGCGACTCGTGCGCTACAGCACCTTCCGCAAGGCCGCCGAGTGGCTCGGGCAGTCCGCCGGTCAGGAGCACTGGTGGCGCGTCGCGTCGCGGGCGCCCCGGCGCGCGCCCGGCGTCTACGACGGTCCGGTCATGGACCCGGCGGTGCTCGCGCGATCGATGGGCGTGCTGCTCGCGCAGCCCGACGTCGACGTGCGCCACCTCGTCGGTCGGCACGCATCCGTGCACGAGATGACGGGCCGGCTGCTCGGCGTGCTGCGCCAGCGCCGCACGTTCCAGCTCGACGAGGCGATCGAGGGGCTGACGCGCCTCGACCAGGCCGTGGCCTTCGTCGCGGCGCTCGAGCTGTGCAAGGCCGGCCAGGTGGAGCTGGTGCAGGAAGATCGATTCGGTCCGATCACCGTGAACCGCCGCGAGGTCGCGGCGCACGGATCGGACGACGCGGCAGGGACGGCCGGGGACGAGCAGGACATGGGGGTCCAGACAGCATGAGCGAGCACGACGCACCGGAAGATTCGAACGTCATCACCCTGCGCCCGCGCACGGCGCCGCACGACGCGGCGACCGGTGCTGGCGTGCCCAGCGACGCGCAGCGCGCGGACGCGGCGATCGGTGCCATCGCGGAGCTGCGGCCCACGCCGGGCGCCGTCGAGGACGCGATCGGGCCGGCGCTCGAGCACCAGCTCGAGGCGCTGCTGTTCGTGTCGCCGACCCCGCTCTCCACGGCGCAGCTGGCCGAGCTGACCGAGCAGGACGAGGACGACCTGCACGAGTGCCTGCTCGACATGATGTCGAGCTGGGCCGAGGGCGCGCGCGGCATCGTGCTGGAGCGCGTCGCCGGCGGCTGGGCCATGCGGGCGAGCGACCGCTGCCGCGTGCAGCTGGGCCGACTCACGCGCCCGCAGGGCGACACGAAGCTGTCGCCGAGCGCCGTCGAGACCCTGGCGATCGTCTCCTACCTGCAGCCCGTGAGCCGTCCCGACATCGCCAAGATCCGCGGCGTCAGCGTCGACGCCGCGATGACGGGCCTGCTCGAGCGCGGCTTCGTGGAGGAGGCGGGGCGCGGCGAGACCGGCGCCGTGCTGTTCCGCACGACCGCGCACTTCGAGCGCGCGTTCGGCCTGTCGAGCCTCGGTGCCCTCCCCGAGCTGGAGGGCTTCGGCCCTGGCGACGATGAGGTCGCGCGCATGAAGGCACAGCTCGAGAAGATGGCCGAAGCGCGCGTCGAGTAGGCGAGGCCGTTCGGCCGGAACCTGCCACGCCGTGGGCAGGAAGGCCGCGGGTGCGCCGCGAGCGTGGCCACCGGCGGCGCGTGCTGGGAGGGTGGCACGAACCCTGTCGTCCCAGACCGTCGAGGACCCTCCCGCCATGCAGCTCGCCACCATCGTCACCCGCAACGCCGCCACGCCGCCGTCCGCCCCGACGGTCGAGCACGGACGTGAGCTGCTCGTGAAGGCCCAGGGCGCCGCCGCCGACGCGTCCAACGCCCCGGCCGACGCGACCTACGCGAGCCTGATGCAGGGCGCACGCGCCGCAAACTCCGCCGCCGCCGAGCTGCGCGCCGCGACGCCGCGCTCGAAGTTCCAGGACCTCGACACGGCGGCGACGCAGGCCGAGGCCGGCGCCAAGCTGCTCGGCCAGGCCGCGTTCGTGATCGACGCCGGCGAGTTCTCCGGCCCGACGATCGTCGCCACGGTCAAGGACCTCGCGCACCAGGCGTTCGACCAGTTCGAGGCGGCGTTCGAGATCGTCGACAACGACTGACGTGCCCGACTCGCGCGATCCATTCCTGCTCCCCGGTGACACTGCCCCCGTCGGGGAGAAGCTGCAGAAGTTCCTGTCGGCCTCCGGCGTCGCCTCGCGGCGCCACGCGGAGGTGCTCATCCAGCAGGGGCGCGTCACCGTCAACGGCACGGTGGCGAAGCTCGGCATGCGGGTCGTCCCGGCCGACACCGTGCGCGTGGGCGGTGTCGAGGTCGGGCCGCAGGCGCCGCGCCTGTTCATGCTCAACAAACCGACCGGCATCGTCACGACGCTCGACGACCCGCAGGGCCGCCCGACCGTGGCGCAGCTCGTGCCCGACGACGTGCGCGTGTACCCCGTGGGGCGCCTCGACGTCGACACGAGCGGCCTGCTGCTGCTCACCAACGACGGTGAGCTGGCGCACCGCCTCATGCACCCCTCGTTCGGGGTGACCAAGACCTACCGCGTGCTCGTGGAGGGCCACGTCAAGCCGGCCGTCGCGCGTCGCCTCGCGACCGGCGTCGAGCTGGAGGACGGCCCGACCGCGCCCGGCAAGGCGCGGGTCGTCGACGCCACGGCCGATCGCAGCGTGCTCGAGCTGGAGATCCACGAGGGCCGCAACCGCCAGGTGCGCCGCATGTGCGACGCCATCGGCCACCCCGTCATCGACCTGGTGCGGATCGCCTACGGGCCGCTGACGCTCGGCGCGCTCGCGGTCGGCACGTCACGGCCGCTGCTCGACACCGAGGTGCGACGCCTGCGCAAGGTGGCCGGACTCGCGCCGCCGCGTTCGGAGCGACGGGCGCAGACACGCGCGGAGCGCCGTGCCGCGCAGTTCGGTCCGGGCACGGGCGGCGCTGCGCCTGCGTCAGAGCAGGAAGTGGTTGACGGCAAGGGCGATGCCGACGCCGCCGGCACCGGGGACCGCAACAAGGGCGACGGTGCGAAGGGTCGTCGCAAGGCCGCTCCCAGCGCTGCGCGCGGGGGCGGGAATCGCGGGGGCGCCCGGGGTCATCGGGGTCAGCGCGGGCGCGGCAGCGACGGGGGCAGCAAGGGCGGGAGCGGCAGCGGGGGCGGCGCCCGGGGCTGAGGCCTGCGGGGCGATCGCTGCGGCGACCGACGGGGCGAGCGGTGCCGGCGAACCCGGTGCGCTCCAGACCATCATGGCGTCGTCGACCTGCACCTGGTCACCGAACCACGCGCCGGGGGCCGCGGCCACGGCGGCTGCGACGGGGTGCAGACCTGCGCCGGGAGCGACGGCGGGGCCGGCCGGGCCGGCATCCGGGATGCGCGTCTCGACAACGGGTGCGGGCCACGCGTCAAGTCGGCCGATCGGTGCGCCGGGGGCCGTGCCGTAGATACCGTCGATGCCGCCGCCGACGACCGTGGTCGTGGTCGGCGTGGCTGCGAGGGCCGGGAAGGGAGCGGGCTCGGCGGCCGGCAGCACCTCGACGTGCTGCGGGGCGGGCGGCGCCGGCGGGGCGGGCGGCGCCATGGGGACGAGGGTGGCCTCGGGGGCTGCGGCAGCGACCGGCGCCGGTGCCGGGGCCGGCGGGGGCGTCGGGGCGGCGACCGTGATCACGGCCGTGGAGCCGGGGAAGGGCTGGGAGACGTGGACGCTGGCACGGGAGGTGCGCAGGGTCTCGGGGGCGACGCCGCGCGAGGGCAGCTCGTAGTGGCGTGACGGCTCCAGGATCGGCAGCTCGGGCATGCGCGTGTCGATCGGGGCTGCGGCGCGGGGCGAGAGCTCCGGCAGCGGCGCGGACATGGGGCGCGGGTCCTCGGAGCCGGCGGCCGGTGCGGCCATGTGCGGGCTGGCGAAGTGTCGCCGCTCGGACGTGCCGCGACGCGACGCTCGCCGCTCGATGCCGCGGCGTTCGACGGCAGTGTGGAAGTCGGCATGCGGTACGGGGAGCGCCTGCGCGGACGGCAGCTCGAACGACATCGGCGCGGCCGGGGGCTCCGGCGCGGCAGCGGGCATCGGCGGGTCCAGGCGCAGTGCGTTGCGGATGTCATCGATCGAGGAGCCGGACGGCAGCGGCTGTGCCACCGCGAGCGTCACCGTGGCGGAAGGGCGCGTGTCCGTGCGCGAGTCGCGCAGGAAGGGAACGGGCGGCAGCTGCAGCGTCGGGATGCCGGCATGGTCGGCATCGAGGGGCGGCATCGGCGTGTGGTGCTGGGAGGAGCTCATGGTGGGGCCTCGCTGGCGGGGGGACCTGCGACTTGCGATACGTCCAACATGCAACATGATCGAAGCTTTGGCAAGCCCT
>JAOPYS010000415.1 GCA_025964465.1 Thermoleophilia bacterium | reverse complement strand
GAAGTTGGTTTCTTCACTCTCGAATGCCGCCACCGGATCCTCGGCCCGGAGGTCTTCGAGGGTGTCGACCAGGCTGACCTTGTCGCCCCGCTCGCTGCCCGCGCCGAGCAACTCGTCGAGTGCGACGACGTTGACAAAACTGACCTGGCTGAAGATCTGGCGAAGCTCGCCGAGCCCGATGCCGAGCTCACCTGCGACTTCAGCCTCCGAGGGGGTGCGGTGCAGCTTCGCCTCGAGCGCGGCATAGGCCCGCTCGACATCGCGCGCCTTGGAACGGACCGAGCGCGGGATCCAGTCGATGGCGCGGAGCTCGTCGATGATCGCGCCCTTGATGCGGCTGATCGCGTACGTCTCGAACTTGATCTCGCGGTCGATCTCGAAGCGCTCGATCGCGTTGATCAGCCCGAGCAGCCCGTAGGAGACGAGGTCGCCCTCCTCCACGTGGCTCGGGAGGCCTACCGAGAGGCGGCCGGCGACGTACTTCACCAGGGGCGAGTACGTGAGGATGAGCCGATCGCGCGCTTTCTGGTCACCGTCGATGCGGTAAGCGCGCCAGATCTGCTTGAGCTCAGCTTCTTCTGCCGTCGTGTTCATTGCCGCCCATCTACGTCGGTGCCGGTGCGGTTGGATCGTCGCCTTCGGCGCACTCCACGGCCGGCGCGGAACGCGAAGTCGCCCAGCCAGAGCGCCATCAACAGCGCCGCGACGGCGACCACGATCTGGTCTGCCCGGGCCGCCGAGAAGGCAAACAGCAGGAACAGCCCGCTCAGGAGTGCGAAAAGCGTGGCGTGGAACATGGTGCAACCTCGGCTCATCATGCCACATGGATCAGAGCATGCAGATTTTTCTGCAATGCGGACGTCAGGCGGCCGGATCCGTCGGTGCGAGCTCGAACCAGCCGACGACGGCGACGACCGCCGCGACGGCACCCACGGCGAGGCCGAACCATATCGCCACCGTGTCGAGCGCCACGTGCTGGACGGCGATGCCGGCCGCGACGGCGGGCAGGGAGATCGCGCCGTAGGCAACGACGAAGAACGCGCTCATGACGCTCGCGCGGTGGCCGGGCTGCAGCTCGGCGGCGAGGGAGCGCAGGGCGCCCATGAAGGCGCCGCCGAAGCCGAAGCCAACCAGCACGCTTCCGATCAGGAACGGCGCGACGCCCTCGGTGTGCACGCCGATGGCTGACACGACGCTACCGATTGTGAGGGTCGCGGCGCCTCCGACGACGGCGGTGCGGGTGGAGCGGTGGTGCAGCGCGACCTGCGCGAGGAACCCTGCGGCGCAGAGGCCGAGCACGAACAGGCCGCCGGCGGCGCGGTTGTCGATGTCGAGCAGGCCGCGCACGAGGGCGGGCCCGAGCGAGAAGTAGAGGCCGCCGACCGACCACGATGCAGCCACCGCCAGTGACGCGAGTGCAAAGGTGCGCACGAGCACGCGCGGCACGTGCGGCTGCTTGGGCATGAAGCTCGCACCCGGCAGGCGCTCCACCGTCTCGGGGATGCGCCAGATCGCGACGATGGAGCCGAGCATCATCGCCGCGAACACGAAGAAGATGAGCTGGCGCGGGTCGGGGGCGTACTGCACGAGCAGGCCCGACAGCCCGCCGCCGAGGCCGAGCGCGCCCGCGCCGCACAGCCCGTTGACGAAGCCGGCCTGGGCGCCGTCACGCCGCGGGTGCAGGTCGATCAACGCGGCGCTGCCGGCGCTCATGAACAGGCCGGTGGCCAGGCCCTGCAGTCCGCGGGCGGCGTACAACCACGCGAGCCCGTCGGCCAGCAGGAACAGCCCGCTCGCTGCGAGCAGCCCGACCAGGGCCGCGAGGATGACGGGCCGGCGCCCGATAGCGTCGGACAGTCCACCGGCGAGCACGAGCGCGACGAGCACGCCGATCGCGTACACGGCGTAGACCTCGGTGAGCGACAGCGGCGAGAAGCCCCACCGCTCCTGCCACAGGCCGTAGAGCGGCGTGGGCATCGTGGATGCCGAGAGCGCGAACAGCAGCGTGATCGCCACGGTCGCGAAGGGCCAGCCCGGGCGGGCCTGCATCGCGGCCCATCGAGCCGCGCTCGAGGCGGCCTCGAGCGGCTTGGTTGCTTGCGAGGGTGACACTACTTCCAAAGTCATGGAAGTACGGTAGCATGGATGTCGTGGCCCGCACGATCCATCACCCAGCAACGACCGGCATCGACCTCGCGTCGGTGTTGCGCGTGCTCGGCGACCCGGTTCGGCTGGAGATCGTTCGCCTGCTCGCAACGCTGGACGAGTGCACGTGCTCGACGATCCAGGCGCACCTGGACATCCCGACCTCCACGGGCTCGTACCACCTGCGGCTGCTGCGTGAGGCTGGCGTCACGCGCACGCGCGCGAGCGGCACCGAGCGCCGCATCTCGCTGCGCCGCGACGACCTGGACGAGCGCTTCCCGGGCCTGGTCGCCTCGATCGTCGGCGCCGGAAACGGCGACGGGCCCGGCTGAGCCGGACCCGTCGTGCGAAGCAGGGGCGACAGGACTTGAACCTGCGACCCTCGGTTTTGGAGACCGATGCTCTACCAACTGAGCTACGCCCCTTCGCCGGGGTGTGATGCTACACGACCGTCGGCGAGGGTCGGTTGTGCCGCCACGTCGCTGGCGACCCACGTGCCGTCGTCCTGGTGGGTGACGCCGCCGGCCTCCTCCAGCTCGAGCAGCAGCCGTCGGGTCGATCGAAGGTCGAGGCCGGCGAGCTCCGCGACCTCCTCGACGCCGCGCGGCGTTCGCACGAAGCTGGCGAGCGGGTGGTCCGGCAGCGCCAGCTCCAACTGGTCTGCGGGGTCGCCTCCCGTCCAACAGCCCGCGCGGGATGGATCGAGGCGGGCGCCATTCCGGGCAGCGGCGGCGAACCCCGGCGCCATCACCTGGTGCAGTTCGAGGCGTACGAACAGGCTGTGCCCGTCCACCACGGCGTCGGCGCCGTCCTGGATGAGCGCGATGCCGCCGCTGTAGCAGCTGTCGTCGGGGGCGCTCGGCACGATGCCGATCGGCACGCCAAGCTCCAGGGCGTGACGCGCCGTGCCCATCGATCCGCTTCCGTGCGTGGCCTGCACGACGACGAGGTAGTCGCTCATCGCGGCGATCAGCCGATTGCGCTCCTGGAAGCGGTACGCGTGCGCGGCCTCGTCGTCTCGGCCGTACTCGGAGACGACGGCGCCGCGCGCATCGGCATGCACTCCGGCGGCCACGCCCTCCGCCGTCCTGGACCCGGCCATGCGCCGCGCGAGGTCGCGGTTGCGGCGGGGGTGGATCGACGCGAGCCCGCCCGCCACGATCCCGACGGTGCGGCCCCCCGCCGCCAGCGCAGCCTCGTGCGCGGCGCCGTCGATGCCGATCGCCAGGCCGCTCACCACCGTGCACCCGACCCGGGCCGCCTCGCGCGCGATGCGCCGGGCGTGCGCAAGCGATTCTGTGCGTGGGTGCCGTGATCCCACGATCCCGATGCGCACGCCCGCGCCGAGCGCGTCGGGATCGCCGGCGAACCAGAAGCCCCGACTCCCTGGCTGGACGTGCCGGCACCGGTCGGGAAGACGGGGGTCCTCGATCGACATCCATCCCGGAAGTGCTGCGGTCATGGCGCACCCCCCGGTGTACTGCGACACATGTCGAAGGCGCCGATCACGTCGTCTGCGCTCACGCACGCTCGCTCCTCGAGGTCCGCGATCGTGCGCGCGACCCGCACGGTTGCTCGCTGCACGCGGCCTCCGTCGGAGCCCCGCGACAATCGCTCGAGCTGGGCTCGAGCGGCGGGCTCCAGCGCGAAGCGGGCGTCGTGCGTCGTGGCGATCTCCCCGTTGAGGCGACCGCCCCATCGCTCCAGCTGCGTCGATCGTGCGCGGGCGACCGCAGCCCCAGCAGTCGCGCTGTCCTGCACCGCTGGCGCCTCGAGGATCGAGCCGGTCAGCCGCATGCGCGTGCGAATGTCGAACCGGTCGATGATGGCGCCACTGACACGCTGTCGATACGCCTCGCGCGAGCGGTCCGAACAAGTGCAGGGAGAGCCGCCGCTCGTTCCGGAGCGGCCACACCGACACAGGTTCATCGCTGCGACCAGCTGCGTTCGGCAGGGATATCGGGCGATCCAGCCCGCGCGGCGGATCCGCACTTCGTGGTCCTCGAGGGGCTGGCGCAGGGCGTCGACCGCGCTGGGTCGGAACTCGGGCAGCTCGTCCAGGAAGAGCACGCCACGATGCGCCAGCGTGACCTCCCCGACGATCGGGCGCGCTCCGCCGCCGCCCACGAGCGCCTGCTGCGACACGGTGTGGTGCGGCGAGCGGAACGGCGGGCAGGCGTCGAGCTCACGCTCGCGCAGGCCTGCGGCGTCATGGATCGTTGCGACCTCGAGCGCCGTGCGCGCGTCCAGGGGTGGCAGGATCGTGGGGAGCCGCTGGGCGAGCATC
>JAOPYS010000383.1 GCA_025964465.1 Thermoleophilia bacterium | reverse complement strand
AGCTGCTCGGCGTTCATCTCGCCCAGGCCCTTGAAGCGCTGGATCTCGATGCCGTGCTTGGTCGAGTCGAGGATCGCGCCCTTGAGCTCGTCCCACGTCGCGGCCTCGACCTCGCGCTTGTCGGAGTACTTCGCGACGAACCGCGGCATGCCGGCGGTGTTGCGCAGCTTCTCCGACGCCTTGCGCAGGCCTGTGAACGCGCTCGACTGGAACAGCGCCCACGGCAGCACCACGCGGGTGGCGCTCATCGTGTCCGCGTCGATCGAGCGGAAGAACGCCTTCTGCGCCTCCCGGTCGATGCGCTCGATCTGGATCTCGGAGTGGTCGTCCGCACCGGCGGGCGCCTCGAGGTACTTCGCGAGCTGCTCGAAGTCCTTGAAGCCCTCGAACAGCGCGGGGTGCGAGCGCAGCCACTCGATCGAGGAGCGACCGTACTCGGCCTGCAGCGTCGCGGCCCAGCCCTGCGCCTCCTTGAGGTCGCGGGTGAAGCGCTGCCAGCGGTTCTCGGTCCAGGCCTGCTCGGCGCCCGATCCGTCGGTGACGACGACCTTGTCGATCCGGTCGGAGACGAGGAAGTCCTCGAGCTCGTGCTCCTTCTCGATGTAGCGCTCCTGGTTGCCGTACTTGAGCAGGTACAGCGGCGGCGCGGCGATGTAGATGTAGCCCGCCTCGATCAGCTCGCGCGCCTGTCGGAATAGGAAGGTCATGATCAGCGTGCGGATGTGCGCGCCGTCGACGTCGGCGTCGGTCATCACCACGATGCGGTGGTAGCGCGCCTTCTCGATGTCGAATTCCTCACCGATGCCGCAGCCGAGCGCGGTGATGATGTTCTGGATCTCCTGGTTGGAGAGCACCTTGTTGATGCGCGCGCGCTCCACGTTGAGGATCTTGCCGCGCAGCGGCAGGATCGCCTGGAAGAAGCGGTCGCGGCCCATCTTGGCGGAGCCGCCCGCCGAGTCGCCCTCGACGATGAAGATCTCGTTCTGCGACGGGTCGTCCGACGTGCAGTCGGCGAGCTTGCCCGGCAGCCGCGAGGCGTCCAGCGCGCTCTTCTTGCGGGTGAGGTCGCGGGCCTTGCGGGCCGCCTGGCGGGCCTGGGCCGCGGAGATCACCTTGATGCAGATCGCCTTCGCCTCGGCGGGGTTCTCCTCGAAGAACTGCGCGAGCTGCGAGTTGGTGGCGTTCTCGACGAAGCCCTTGATCGACGGGTTGCCGAGCTTGTCCTTGGTCTGCCCCTCGAACTGCGGCTCGCCGAGCTTCACGGACACGATCGCGGCGAGACCCTCGCGCACGTCGGGGCCCTGCAGGTTCTCGTCCTTCTCCTTGAGGAACTGCTTCTCGCGGGCGTAGGCGTTGATGGTGCGCGTGAGCGCCGCCTGCAGGCCGGACAGGTGCGTGCCGCCGCCGGGCGTCTGCACGTTGTTGGCGTAGGTGTGGACCGACTCCGAGTACGAGTTGTTCCACTGCATCGCGATCTCGACCTCGACGTCCATGTTGTCGTCGCGGCCCTCCTTGACCAGCGAGACGATCTTCTTGTGGATCGGCTCCTTGGTCTTGTTCAGGTGCGCCACGAAGTCCGCGAGGCCGCCGTCGAACTGGTACGTGACCTCCTGGCCCTCGCCCCGCTCGTCCTTGAGCTCGATGCGCAGACCGCGCGTCAGGAACGCCGTCTCGCGGAAGCGGTTGGAGATCAGGTCGAAGTCGAAGACGATCTCGTCGAAGATCTCGGGGTCGGGCTTGAAGTGGGTGAGCGTGCCCATCTCCTCGGTCTTCTCGCCCTTCGAGAGGGGAGCGACCGGGATGCCGCGCTCGTAGACCTGCGTCCACACGAAGCCGTCGCGGTAGATCGTGAGCGTGGCCTCCTCCGACAGCGCGTTGACGACGGACGCGCCGACGCCGTGCAGGCCGCCGGAGACCTTGTAGCCGCCGCCGCCGAACTTGCCGCCCGCGTGCAGGACGGTCATGACGATCTCGGCCGCCGAGCGCTGCAGCTCGTCGTCCTTCTTGATGTCGACCGGGATGCCGCGGCCGTAGTCGCGCACGCTGATCGAGTAGTCGGGGTGGATGTACACTTCGATGCGGTCGTTGCGCCCCGCGAGCGCCTCGTCGACGGAGTTGTCGACGATCTCCCACACGAGGTGGTGCAGGCCGCGCACGCCCGTCGAGCCGATGTACATGCCCGGGCGCTTGCGCACCGCCTCCAGGCCCTCGAGCACCTGGATGTTCTCCGAGGTGTACCCCTGCTCCGGCTCTGCCATTTCGTCCCCTGACGACGGGGGGGCGCGCTCACGAATCGGGCGCGCTCCCGAAAGACTCCACGCGCGCGAGTATATCAATCCGCGTCGGCCGAACCGGCCGAATTCCCAGTTAGGTAGCGGGATTCGGGCCCACGGCGCGGCGCTGGGCGGCGGCGCGGGCGGCGGCCAGCACGCGGTCGCGCAGGACGGGGTCGTCGATGCCCGCGACCATCGCCTCGAGGCGCGCGTCCTGGTCGGCCGGCAGCTGCGGGAGCGGCGCCGGACGAGGCACTCCTTGGGGCTCGTCGACACGGGCCGGGGGGCCGCCTGCACGCGCCACGATGCGCTGCACGGTGCCGCGGCCGAGGCGGCGCGACAGGCGCCCGACGAGCTCCAGTTCCATCATCGACACCGTCTGCGCCCACGACGCCGAGCTGCAGCGCACGGTGAGCGTGCCGCGCTTGAGTGACGTCGGTGTGGCGACGCGGGCCAGGTCCGGCCCGGCCACGTCGCGGAACACCGTGACGATGCGCCCGAACCCGTCGCCGATGTCGTCGAAGCCGCGGCCCAGCAGGGACGCGGCATCCGTCATTCGGTTGTTGGAGCGGGGGCGTGCCATGGATCGACCTGCCCCGAGGATACCGCGAGCACCACGGCGGAGGGCGCGGCGTCGAGCAGGTGCGACGGCGGCTCGGTACTGGTGATGATGCACTGCCCCAGCTGCGCCACCATCGACGTCAGTCGCCGGCGGCGGTCCGCGTCGAGCTCCGACCACGGCTCGTCGAGCAGCAGCACCGGCTCGACGCCCGTGTGCTCTGTGAGCACGTCGCGGGTGGCGAAGGTGAACGCCAGCAGCGCCGCGCGCTGCTCGCCGGCGGAGCCGAACGCGCGCAGGTCGCGCTCCTCGATGCGGGGCAGCAGGTCGTCCAGGTGGGGGCCGAACAGGCTCGAGCCGCGCCGTCGTTCGTGCGCCGCGACCTCCTCGGAGTCGGCGACCAGGTCCCCCGAGCCGCGCAGCTCCTGGGTGAACTGCGCGCCGTCGAGGCCGGTCAGCTGCGCGAAGCGCGCGGCGAAGGGCTCGGCGACCCGGTCGAGCAGCAGCGTCCGGTGTTCGCGTACCGCAGCCCCGAGCGCGATCGCCTGCTCCGTCCAGGGCGCGAGCTGCGCATCCACGCTCGCCCCACCCCGAGCCCGCCTGAGCAGCGTGTTGCGTTGCTGCAGGGCCGCGGTGTAGTCACGGAGCGTCGTGGCGGCGGACGGCACGACGCGGGCGGTGATCGAATCGACGAGCGCGCGGCGGCGGGCCGGGGCCCCGCGGATCACCAGCAGCCGCTCGGGCAGGAACGTCGAGACCGGCGACCCCTCGCCGTAGGCCTCCACCCCGCGCACCACGTTGCCATCCACCCGCAGCGACTTGCCGCGCCCCGCCTGGAAGGTGACGTCGCGCTCGTGCACGTCGTCGCCCACCTGCACCCGCGCCGAGATCCGAGCCGATTCGGCGCCCTCGCGGATCAGCCGCAGTTCGGAGCTGGTGCGGGGCGAGGCGCCGGACAGGACGACCGCACACGCCTCGAGCAGGTTGGTCTTGCCGACGCCGTTGGGGCCGACCAGCACGACTGGGCTCGCGTCGAGCTCCAGCACCAGCCGCTCGTACGTCCGGACCTGGACGAGCGACAGGCGGCGGATCCGGGCACTGCGGCCCGAGGCCACGACCGACTACTCCGGCAGGCGCACCGGCATGATGAGGTAGAGCAGCGCGCCGTCCTCGCCGCTGAGCAGGCCGGGTCGCAGCGGGGAGATCAGCTGCAGCGTGAGCGTGTCGTCGGAGATCGAGCCGATGCCGTCGCGCAGGTAGTCGGCGTTGAAGCCGATGGTCAACTCCTCGCCCTCGTACCGGATCGGCAGTGACTCCTCGGCGGCGCCGATGTCCTGCGTCGAGGCCGAGACGGTGAGCTGGCCGGTGGTGAAGTGCAGCCGCAGCGGCGAGTTGCGCTCCGCCATCAGCCGGGTGCGGCCCACGACCTCGTAGAACTCGGCGCGGTCGATCGTCGCCTCGTGCTCGAAGCTCTGGGGGATCAGCTGGAGGTGGTTGGGGAACTGCCCCTCGATGCGGCGGGCCGTGACCCACGTCTCGTCGATGCCGAACAGGATCTGCCCCGCCTCCACGCCGATGGCGATCGATGCGGCGGCCGAGGCGTCGGCGATGCGTGCCACTTCCTCCAGGGCCCTGGCCGGGACGATGACCTCGACGGGCTCGGCCAGGTCGGTCGAGATCGCCGTGTCACACACCGACAGCCGGTACGAGTCGGTGGCGACCATCGTCAACTTCTCCGCCGACACCTGGACCTTCACGCCGGTCAGCACCGGACGCGATTCGTCGCTCGACGCCGCACGGCTCACCGACTGGACGGTGCCGAGCAGTGCGTCACGGTCCAGCGAGAAGAGCGAGCCGCCGGTAGGGGGCAGCTGGGGGAAGTCGTCGGCATCGAAGGTGTTGAGCTCGTACCGGGCGCCGTCGGACTCGATGACGAGCAGGCCCTCCGCCAGCCGCAGCGAGACGCTCTCGCCGCCGAGGTGACGAACGATCTCCCCGAGCTTCTTGCCCGGCACGACGACGACGCCGTCGGTGGAGACCTGGGCAGCGAGGCGGGTGCGGACCGACAGCTCCATGTCAGTGGCGGCCAGGTGCAGCTCACCGTCGTGGGCTGCGATGCGAACCCCGGCGAGGACCTGGATGGAGGAACGGGTCGAGACCCCTCGACCGGCTACCTGCAGGTGCCTGAGCAGCGCCTCTCGCTCGACCGTCGCGTCCATCGTCACCGCTCCTGTACTGACAACACTCATCTTTAGTTCTTCCTTGTTGTAGGGAGTTGGGGCGGTTACGCCGGGGACAACTCCCATTTCCCCTGCTCATGACAATGTTCTGCGACCTCGGCGGGGTGGGGCCCCAGCGGGGATGGAGGGCGGCCGGTCCCCAACGGGATCGCTCGTGCCCAATCCGTCACCGCGAAACGTGGCCCCTGTCCGCAGGTCGTGGGGACCATCCTACCGCCCCGTCCCGACGCTGCGATCGGATCCTCGAACCTGTGCCGTGAGCCGCACGACCAGGTCGTGGACCTCGCGATCACCCCTGATGCGCTCGTCGATCCGGCGCTCCGCATGGAGGATGGTGGAGTGGTCCTTGCGGTTGAAGCGACGGGCCACCTCGGTCGACGGCGCACCGATGAGCGTGCGCGACAGGTACATGCCGATCTGCCGCGGCAGGGTCAGCGCGTTGGAGCGCTTCTGCGACAGCAGCTCGTCCCGGTCGATCGTGAAGTGCTCGCACACCACGTCCTGGATGCGCTCGATCGTCACGGGCTCCCCGTGCCCGGGGGCGTAGGAGTCGAGGACGGAGGCCGCAAGCTCGAGCGTCACCTGGCGACCCGACAGCGACGCCGCGGCCACGACGCGCGTGAGGGCACCCTCGAGCTCACGCACGTTGGTGGTGACGCGCTCGGCGATGACCTCGAGCACGTCGACCGGCACCTCGGCGAGGCTGTCGACCTGGGCCTTCTTGCGCAGGATGGCGATCCGCGTGTCCCGGTCGGGCGTCTCGATGTCGGCGATCAGGCCCCAGGCGAAGCGCGAGCGGAGGCGATCCTCCAGCTGCGGGATGCGGTCGGGCTTGCAGTCGCTCGTGAGCACGATCTGGCGACCGTTCTCGTGGAGCGCGTTGAAGATGTGGAAGAGCTCCTCCTGCAGCCACGCGCCCTTGCCGGCGAGGAACTGCACGTCGTCCATGAGCAGCACGTCGACGCCACGGAAGTAGGCCTTGAAGCGGTCGCGCAGGTCGCGGCCCGCACCGCCACCCTTGCTCTGCTGGATCCAGTGCATGAAGCGCGCGAGGAACTGCTCCGTGGTGATGTAGGCCACGTGCGCGTCGGGGCGCGTGTCGCGCACGTAGTTGCCGATGGCGTGCAGCAGGTGCGTCTTGCCCAGGCCGGTGGAGCCGTGCACGAACAGGGGATTGTAGCTCTGTGCAGGAGTTTCTGCCACGGAGAGCGCGGCCGCGTGGACCATCTGATTGCCTGGCCCGATGACGAAGGTCTCGAAGCGGTAGCGGTCGTTGAGTTGCTGCACGCCCGCGAGCTCGGCGTCGAGCGGCGAGCCGGTGACCACCGGTGCCATGGGCACGGCGCCACCGCCGGAGGCGTGCGTGTTGCCCGGGTGCGCTGCGGCGGGTGCCGCGTCGAGCGTGGCCGTCGGCAGCAGGTCTCCGCCCGCGAGCTCGGCCCGCAGCTCGGCCTCGGTCATGACCGTGCCCCCGCCCGCGGTGTACAGCGGCTCGATGAGGGTGGCGACGGGTGCGTCGAGCTCACGCAGCAGCGGCGCATCCCGATCTGCGTCCGCGACCTCGGTCGGTGCGACCTCGGCGGGCGGCTGGGTGCGGGCGGCCTGCGCGAGCTGCTCGTGCGGTCGGTCGGCCGGAGCCTGGGCCTGCGCCGCGGCGACGATGACGACCTTGAGCGGCACGCCGGCGAGCTGCTCGACGGTCTGCTCGAGCACGGTGCGGAAGCGCTGGTCCACCCAGCGGACGGCGAACTCGTTGACCACCTCGACCACGATGCGCTCCGGCCCGAGCTCCACGGCACCCGCACCCGCGAACCACGAGCACCAGTCCTGCGTCGAGATCCTGTCCTTGAGCGCGTCCGCGACCTGCGTCCAGAAGCCTTGCACCGATTCGTCGACCGTCACCACTCGAGCCACCTTGCCCCTCGTTCGCGTGCCCTTCCCTGGGCCCAGCGCGAACCCCCACAGGTTCGCGAACGCGAAGGGCGCACGATAGCCGCCCACGCGAGGCGCCGCAATGCTCGAGTCCCGAACGAGGGCAGGCCGGCCGCGAGCGGACCCTCGAGTGCCGATCGAGGCCGGACCGGTCCATCCCCACGATCCCCCGATCCATCCCCACGAAGGCTCGATGCGGGGATGGGAGATCCCACGATCACCACCCCTGTCCCCACGAAAAGCCTCGATGGTGGGGATGACGGTGGGGACGGCGGGGACAGGGGCCCGGCCGTCGGTCAATTTCGGCCAGGTTCAAGTCGGACGTCGCACCGGTGGCGGCAATCGACTATCATCGTCCGTCTGATGAAGCGAACCTTTCAGCCCAACAAGCGCAAGCGCTCAAAGAAGCACGGATTCCGCAAGCGGATGTCGACCAAGGCCGGTCGACTCGTGATCAAGGCCCGCCGCCAGCGCGGCCGCGCCAAGCTGAGCGCCTAGCCGGATGGGCGATGCCGCCCGCCGCACCCGCCTCTCCCGCTCTGCCGAGTTCGATCGGGTGTATCGCGGTGGGCGCTCGGTCCAGCACCGCCTGCTCGTGCTCTACCGCTTCGACCGACCCGACGACGAGTCGGGCGTGGTGTCGGAGGCGGGCGAGTCGAGCCGCATCGGCATCACCGTGTCGAAGAAGGTCGGCAACGCCGTGCAGCGCAACCGCATCAAGCGGCAGCTGCGCGAGGCCCTGGCGGCCTGCGAATCGCTCGATCCCTCCGCCGACTACGTGGCGATCGCCCGTCCAGGCCTGCCGGAACGCGTCGAGCTCGAGGGATTCACGGAGCTGACCACGATCGTCGACGAATTGGCCGCGAAATTGCGCCCCGCATCGGCCAAGCCGACGTCGTGACGTCGATCCGGACCGTTTCACGTGAAACGGTGTTGCTGCCGGTGCACCTGTGGCGGCTCGTGAGCCGCCTGCTTCCGCCGAGGTGCCGCTACCACCCGTCCTGTTCGGCGTACTGCATCGATGCGGTCCGCCAGCGCGGCATCGTGGTGGGCACCGTCCTCGCCGCCTGGCGGGTGCTGCGCTGCAATCCGTGGTCCCATGGGGGATTCGACCCCGTTCCACCGCCCCGCGGGGCTGCTCCACCATCCGGGCCCGGGTCGTCGTGAGGACCGCCTGCGATGGGAGCCCGTCGGGGCGCGGCAATGGGCTAGGATCCCGCACGTGACCATCTCCGCCAGCATCCTGTCGCCGATCGAAGACCTCCTCGCCAACGTGCTGCAGAAGGTGCACGACACGGGCATCCCGTGGGCGTGGTCGATCATCCTGCTCACGGTGATCGTGCGCCTGGCGATCTTCCCGATCACCTCCAAGCAGACCCGCTCCTCGCTGGCCATGCAGCGCCTGCAGCCGTACATCAAGCAGCTCCAGGCCAAGCACAAGGACGACCGCGCCGCCCTCAACCAGGCGATGATGGAGTTCTACCGCGACAACAAGGTGAACCCGCTGGCCTCGTGCCTGCCGCTGCTGGTGCAGCTGCCCGTGTTCCTGTCGCTGTTCTTCGTGCTCAAGCACCCGGAGAAGCTCAAGGGCACCAGCGAGGACTTCAGCTGGATGTTCGGGTTCGTCCACGACATCCGCCGCCACATCAACGGCAGCGTCAACCCGGACCTCAAGCACCTGCACATCGCCGAGAACTGGGCTGCCGCCGGCTGGATCCTGCTCGTGATCTACATCGCGTCGCAGATGCTCTCGACGTTCACGATGATGAACAGCCCGAACCCGCAGCAGAAGTACATCTTCCTGCTCCTGCCGCTCTTCTTCGCTCCGTTCATCCTCAAGTTCCCGATCGGGGTGATGCTCTACTGGATCACCACGAACCTCTGGTCGCTGGGCCAGTACCTGGTGGTCGTGCGCTTCACGAACACCAACAAGGAAGTGGTGCTCCCCGCCGACTCCAAGGGCCGCAAGAAGGTCGTGGCCCCCAAGTCGTCGAACAAGGATCGGACGGCCACGGCGAGTGGATCGGGCAGCCCTGCTCCCACCACCTCCGCCGCGCGCCGCAACAAGAGGCGAAAGTGACGGTCATGCCCGAAGACGCGCCCGATACGACCACCGAGACCACCCAGGCTCCCCGCGACAACGTGGACGAGGTCCTGGACCTCGTCGCGGAGTTCATGGAGGAGACGCTCGACGTGCTCGACGTCGACCCCAACACGGAGGTCGACCTGCGGTACGAGGACGGCTACGTGTACGGCGACCTCGACGGTGACGAGGACGACATCGCGCTGGTGATCGGCCGCCGCGGCCAGACCCTGGACGCGATCCAGTACCTGCTCAACGCGATGGTGCAGAACAGCCTCGAGGATCCGATCCACGTGCTGCTCGACGCGCAGGGGTATCGCAAGCGGCGTGCCAAGCAGCTGGAGAAGGACGCCGATCGGGCCGTGGCCGAGGTGCGGCGCACCGGCCAGCGCGTCGAGCTGGAGCCGATGACCAGCTCCGAGCGCAAGGTGATCCACAATTACCTCAAGGATCTCCCCGACGTGCAGACGATCAGCGCGGGCCGCGAGCCCAATCGCCGCCTCGCCGTCGAGCCGCGCGGCGCCTGAGCGCCGCTGAGCGGCGTTCTGCGCGTTCGAGCCTCCTCCTGATCGGCGCCGCCATGGACCGTTTCACGTGAAACAGCTGCACGATCGCTACCTCCAGGCCGTGCAATCAGGCCCTGACGGCCTCTTCTCGCGCGGCGACACCGCCCGACTGGCCGATCACATCGCCGACGGGGTGGCCGGCGCGGCCGTCGTCCGCTCCCTCAACCCCACGTCGCTCGTCGACGTCGGCTCCGGCGGTGGCATCCCCGGCATCCCGCTGGCGATCGAACTCGATGACGTCGATGTCCACCTGGTGGAATCGCTCGGATGGAAGGCGGAATTCCTCCTCGCGTGCGTGCGCGCGCTCGACCTCGAGTCGAGGGTGACGGTCCACGGGCTCCGCGCCGAGGAGGCGATCACGCCGATCGGCCGCGCCGCGGTCGACGTCGGCACCGCCCGCGCAGTCGCCCCACCCATCGTGGTCGCCGAGTACCTGGCGCCCCTCGTGCGCGAGGGCGGCCACCTCGTCCTGTGGACCACTGCCGACCACGCCGCCCGGGACGAGGTCCGGCCCCGTCCCGAGCTCGGGCTCGGCGAGCCGGACGTCGTCCCAGCTCCCTCCCCGCTGCGCGACCAGGGCGTGCTGCTGGTGTGGCCCCGAACGGGTCCCTGCGAGGACCGCTTCCCCCGCCGCGTCGGCGTCGCCGCCAAGCGCCCACTGCGCTGACCTGCCCGCCCCACCAGGCCACTCCCCGCCGCTCCGATCCCCACTCCTGATCGCCCCGAAATCGAGCCCCTCGCGTGCGCCCGTCGCACGCGCGAGGGCTGCGTCCGAGCCCCCCTTCACAGTTGCGGCATGGAGATCCCGCAGCCCACCACCACGTCCCGCAAGCGCACCGGCCTCTCGATGCTCCTGGGCGCCCCGGTCCCCATCGACCAGGCCCCGACGGAGCCCCGCGATCCACGCTCCGAAGCCGGTGGCGGGCTGCTCATGCTCCACCTCGACGAGGTGCACCGCAACGAGAACCAGCCCCGCACGGTGTTCGAGCCGGAGGCGATCCACTCGCTCGCCACGTCGATCGAGGCCAACGGCGTGATCCAGCCGATCGCCGTCCGCCGACGCGGCCCTGCGGGCTACGAGATCATCGCCGGCGAGCGCCGCTGGCTGGCCGCCCGCCGCGCCGGCCTCACCACCATCCCCGCCGTGGTCCACGACGTCGACGAGCGCGAGACGCTCGTCCTGGCGCTCGTCGAGAACCTCGTGCGTGAGGACCTGTCCCCCCTCGAGACCGCCAACGCATACGCGGCCCTGCAGGACGAGTTCGGCATGTCCGTGGCCGAGCTGGCGCGCTCCGTGGGACGCAGCCGCCCCGCCGTGGCCAACACGCTGCGCCTGCTCGAACTGCCCGACGACGTGCTCGAACTGCTGCGCCAGCGCCGCATCACCGAGGGCCACGGCCGCGCGCTGCTGGGCTGTTCGGACCGCGTCCGCCTGCTGCGCCTGGCCCGCCTCACCGTCGACCGGAGCCTGACAGTGAGGGCGCTCGAGGCTGCGGTGCGCGAGGAGGAGCTCGCCCTCGCCGAGGGCGCGCCCGTCGCCCGCGTGCGCAAGTCCAAGTGGAACGTCGACCCGGCCCCGGAGCTGGTCGCCCAGGTCGAGCACCTCGCCGAGCAGCTGCTCGGCGTGCGCGGGCGCGTGAAGCTCGGCGAGCGCGGCGCCAAGCTGGAGCTGCACTGCGACGAGGCGAGCGACCTGTTCGCGCTGGTCGACCGCCTCGAGGCTGCCCTCGCCGCGACGAGCCCCGCGGGGTCGGTGCACAGCGCGGCGTGACCGCGACGGGGTGACGAACCACAGGGCGCTGTGCCATACTCCACGCCCTGCGGGCGTATAGCTCAGTTGGTTAGAGCGCATCTCTGATAAGGATGAGGTCCCTGGTTCGAATCCAGGTACGCCCATTGTGCGCGGGGACGCGGCGCGACGCGCGTCGCTGGTCCTCGCCGGTCGCACGACCGACCGCGGGCCAGCAACACGCCTCGCTCGGTCCCCACACACAATGACGGTCGGGGCCGGTGGTTCATCGGTCACATGCCACGCCGCCACGAACCGTGTTCAGTGGCGGAGTATGGGGGAAGGTCTCGTTGATGCTTGAGATGGTGATCTACGGGGTGAGCTTCGACATGGTCGGCAAGCAGCCGATCGTGCTGCTCAAGACGTTGGCGGGCAACCGCTTCCTGCCGATCTGGATCGGTCACCCGGAGGCTGCGGCGATCCTCATGCGGCTACAGGACGCCCGTCCGCCGCGCCCTGCGACGCACGACCTGCTCGTCAACGCGCTCGAGGAGCTGGGCGCCGAGGTGACGCAGGTGGCGATCACCGCGCTTCGTGACAACACCTTCTTCGCGCAGGTGACGGTCTCCAACGGCATCGACGAGCACGAGCTCGACTCGCGGCCCAGCGATGCGCTCGCCCTCGCGGTGCGGGCGGAGGCGCCGATCTTCGCTGCCGAGCAGATCGTGCTGGAGAGCGGGATCGAGTTCGAGCAGGACGCGATCGGCGACACCGACGAGATGGTGGACAAGTTCCGCAGCTTCCTCGATGAAGTCACGCCTGATGATTTCGCGTAGCGAGGGTCGACGAGCTCGCTCGTCGACCGAGCGCAGCGGAATCACGCGGCCGTAGGCCGCACCGACTTCGCGGAGAGCTACTCGTACCTCGTAGCCCTACCCGGCCAGCGTGCCCCCACCTGCATCCTGCTCCCGCTCGCGCACGTATGATTCGGCCTGATGAGCCGAACCATTCGCCAGCGGCGCCTGCGTGAGCGCCGCACCGCCCGCCGTCGCGCCCGCATCCTGCTGGTCGC
>JAOPYS010000373.1 GCA_025964465.1 Thermoleophilia bacterium | reverse complement strand
CGTGCCCTGCTCGCGGTCGTACACGTAGAAGGCGGCGCTCGCCGTGCGCAGCAGCTTCACCACCTCCGCCACGATGTGCTCGAGGACGCGGTCGAAGCGCAGGTCGGCGGTGAGCGACTGGGCCGCGCGTGCGAGCGCCAGCTGCTCGTCGAGGTGGCGGCGGCTGCCCTGATACAGGCGGACGTGCTCGATCGCCGCGGCGATCTCCACGGCGATGAGCTCGATGAGCCGCACCTCGGTGGGCTCGAAGGCGTGGTGTGCGCGATCGAGGACGAGCACGCCGAGCACGTCGTCGCGGTGGCGCAGCGGCAACGAGACCTGCGTGCCGGCCGGGGCACCCTGCGCGGCCCGCGCGGACACGGGCTGGCGGTCCTCGATGGCGAGGCGGGCGCTGGCGGGCAGCTCGGCCTCGTCGAAGGGGTTGATCTGCGGGCCGACGGCGCGCTCCGCGGCGCGCCATCGCGCCTCGCGCCCGTCGAGGCCCTCGCTCCAGCGCATGGCCACGACGACCTCGTCGGCGTCGGCCTGCTCGCCCAGCTCGCGCGCGGCGACGCGCAGCACCTCGTCGGGGTCGAGCGACTCGCGCACGGCGCGGGCGACGCTGGCCACGATCAGCTCGCGCTCGCCGACGTCGCGCAGCTGCTGCGCGAAGCGGGCCCGCTCGATCGCGACGGCCGCGTCGTTGGCGAGCTTCTGGACGAACTCGACCTCCTCGCGGCGGAAGGCGCGGAGCCGGCCGGTGGTGGCGATGACGGCCACGCCGATCACCTCGCCGCTCGTGCGCAGCGGCACGTAGACGGCGCTGCCGGTGGAGCCCACGACCTGCGCGACCTGGGCGTTGTGCAGGCTCTCGCTGCTGGCGTCCAGCACCCGGTGCGGCACGCGGTCGCGCACGACCCGGGCCACCGCGGACTGGTCCTCGGCCAGGTCGATGGCGATGGTGCCGACCTCGACGTCGACGCCGCCCATCATCGCCACGCCGGTGGCCCGGCCGCCTGCGCCCTCGCTCTCGTCGATCGCCAGCAGGACGCAGCGATCGACCTCGAACAGGTCGTCGATCGTCCGGAACAGCGCCTGCGCGATCTCGGCGACGCCCGCGGCGCCGACCAGCTGGCGCGAGAACTCGAACACGGCGTCCTCGCGCCGGGCCGCCCCGGAGCCGCGGCCCCCGCGATTTCGGGTGAAGAGTCCCATCGGGGGGATCCTAGTGCAATCGCGGAGGTGCTCCCACGTCCGCGCGCCGATCGGCGCACCGGCCCGACCATCAGATGGCGCGAAGTCGCCACACATCCGACCGCGGAGCGTCGAGGAATCGACCGCCCGACGACGCATCGGCCGGCCAGCGAGCGTCAGGGCGACCGAGGTGGTCCGAGCGGCTGAACATCGCTCCAGTCGCGGGCCCTGCGCGCCGACATGGTGAGGGTGCATCGCCCCTCCGCCACGTCCACGGGTGCGCTCGCCTTCGCGCGGGCCCACGTCCGTGCGCTCGTGCGCACCGGGCACGCGGGGTCGGTCCTCCTCCTCGTGACGCTCGCGGCGCTGCTGGGCGCCGCCCCGGCGAGCGCCACCAACGGCGTCAGCGGCAACGCCGCCCTCGAGCTCGGCCAGCCCGCGAACGCCGGCGCGGAGTGGACGGACATGAACCGCGGCTCGCGCTCCGACCGTGGCTTCGACACGCCCCTCGGCGTGACGCAGGACTCGTCGGGGCACGTGCTCGTCGTCGACCAGATGGCGAGCCGGGTGCAGGGCTGGACGACGATGCCCGCCACCGACGGCGCCCCCATGGACCACGTGCTGGGCCAACCGACCCCCACGGCGTACGGCACGGGCTGCACCGCGTCGACGATGCGCGCCCCGTCACGCGCCTCGATCACGACCGGTAGCGGCAAGGTCCGGGCAGCCGTTGCAGACACCGCCAACCACCGCGTGCTGCTGTGGTCGACCACGACGGCCGCCTGGCCGCCCGCCAACGGCACCGCCGCACCGATCGTGATCGGGCAGCCGAACGCGACCACCTGCTCCGCCGGCAACTCCCAGACCAAGCTCGACTCGCCCGCAGGGGTCTGGACGGACGGCACGCGCGTCATCGTCAGCGACACGCAGAACAACCGGATCATGGGCTGGAACAGCTGGCCCGTCACCGGCGCCCCGGCCGACTGGGTGATCGGCCAGACGACGTGGTCGGGTGCGACGCTCGGCACGAGCGCCACGAAGCTCAACGAACCCACGGGCGTGTGGTCGGACGGCACGGATCGCATCCTCGTGGCCGACTCGGTCAACAACCGCGTCCTCTTCTACGACCTGCCCGGCGCCGGCACGTGGATCGCGTCGGGCACCGTGGGTGGCATCTCCGCGACGTGGGCGGTCGGGCAGTCCTCGCTGACGGGCAACGGCACGGGATGCTCGGGCACGACCATGGACCTGCCGCAGGGGGTCTCCTCGGACGGGACGAAGTTCGCGGTCGCCGACACGAACGGTGACCGCGTGCTCGTCTGGAACGCGATGCCGACCGCCAACGGCCAGGGCGCCGCCTTCGCGTTGGGGCAGACCGCGTTGAACCAGTGCAACCGCAACCAGGGCAACCCGACGACGCTCTCCGCTGCCGCGATGGACGGCCCCGCGGACGTGTGGACGGACGGCGCGACGGTGCTCGCCGTCGACTCGCTCAACCACCGGGTCCTGCGCTGGGCCTGGCCCGCCGCCAACGGCACGTCCGCGACGCGGGTGCTCGGCCATCCGAACTTCGCGAACGCCGCCCCGTTCGACGCCGTGAAGGACGCGATCTTCCGCTTCCGCTCGGGGACCAGCCTCCCCCACCTGGAGCAGGTCGTGCCCTTCATCATCGCGGGCACGAACCGCCTGCTCGTGGCGAACGCGGGCTACAACTGGGTGCACTACTACGCCGCCCAGCCGAGCACCAACGGGCAGGCACCGACCTGGCGGTTCGGGCAGGTCGACGACGCGCACCAGTACTACGGCGGCATGGCCGCCACCAACGCCACGAGCCTGGGCGCACCCGACGGGGTCTGGTCGGACGGCACCCGGCTGCTCATGACGGACGCGGCCGGCGACCGCATCAAGGTGTGGGACACCTTCCCGACGTCCGAGAACCAGGCGCCCGACCGCCTGCTCGGACAGCCGACGTTCGTGGCCAACGGCTCGGGCGCGTCGTCGAGCTCGATCGACAACCCCAACGGCGTGGTCAGCGACGGCACGCGGATCGCGGTCTCCGACGAGACCAACAACCGCATCCTTCTCTGGGACTCGTGGCCGACCACCATGGACCAGCCGGCCGACCACGTGATCGGCCAGCCCACCTTCAGCGCCACGACCGCCAACAACGGTGGACGCTCCGCCCACTCGCTCGACACCCCGCGCGGGCTCACGTGGGCCAACGGCAAGCTCGCCGTGGCGGACTACGGCAACGACCGCATCCTGGTCTGGAACTCGTGGCCGACCGTCGACAACCAGGACGCGGACGTCGTGGTCGGCCAGACGAACTTCACGACGGCCGGCGTCGCGGCGTTCGACCACGTGCACGCCGTGTCCGTCGCCGACAACACGCTCGTCTGGGCGGCCGACTGCGGCGCCGCGTACCTCGACCCCATCCCGACGGCCAACACGACCTCGACCGGCACCCCGCTGGGCGCCGCCGCGTGCGGTTCCGTCGCCCCGGCGCGCGACCAGGTGCGCGAGGTCGGCGGCGTGGCCATCCGCGCCGGCAAGGTCTGGGTCGCCGACCTGGGCCACGCACGCATGCTGCGGTTCGACGACACCACCAACCCGACCATCACCGCGGCGGCCACGCGCTCCACGAACTGCACGGGGACGACGTTCTCCTGGTCGACCGACGAATCCGGGACGAGCGAGGTCTGGTACGACACGGTGTCACGCGGCGCCGGGCTGCCGGCGACGTACGCGTCGAACGTGGTCGACCCGACGATCACCGGGCTGTCGCACTCCGTGGTCGCCACGGGCCTCGTGCCGGGCACCACCTACTACTACAAGGTGCAGACCAAGGACGGGGCCGGCAACGCCGTGTACTCGGCAGAGGCCTCCTTCGTCGCAGGCCTGGCGGCGCCGGGCCCGTCGTGGACCGCCGACGCGGACGCGCAGGTCGGTGCACTCCAGGCGCCTGACATCAGCGCGAGCTCGCCGCACTTCTCCTTCGTCAACAACGCGGGCTGCTCCGTCGACCGCCAGCGGGTCAAGGTCGTGAGCGACCCGATGGACACCAACGTCACCGGCCTCTGGCACCTCGACGGGACGGGGGCCGACGCGTCACCGACCGGCGCGCCGATCGTCCTCGGCGGTGGATCGACCGCACCGACGTTCGGCGCCTCCTTCAACACGCCGATGGGTCAGGAGATGTCAGTCGACGGCGTGGACGACACCGCGTCCGTCGCGGCGAACCCGGTGTACGACCGAGGAAACTCCTTCACCCTCGAGATGTGGACGAAGTCGACCGCGACCTCGGTCGCGGGGCTGCCGAACGCCTTCCCGACGCTCGCGCACAAGGGCTCGTCGTGCGCGTCGGGCGCGCCGTCGTGCAACTTCGAGCTGTACGTCGATCGGGCATCGGGTTGCCTGTGCGTCGGCGTGTCCCGGGGCGGCTCGATGTTCTTCGCGTCGGGCAGCGCCACACCGCTGGTCGATGGCCACTGGCACCACATAGCGATCACCGTCGACGCCTCGAACCTGCTCTCGCTGTACCTGGACGGGACACTCCGCGCGACGCAGGCCCTCGCCGGGCCGACGGACGCGCCCAACCAGCCGATGGTCATCGGCTCCGGCAACGGCGGGAACCGCTGGCGCGGCCAGATCGACGACGTCCGCTATTCGTCGGTGGCCCGCACCGCCGCCGAGGTCCGTGGAACCTTCGAGGCACGCCAGCCGCACGGACGCACGCTCTGGGACAGCGACCCGACGGATGCCGGGGTGCCGCTCGCGGCGTGTGGTGCGGCGCGCTGCGCGGACGTGACCTACGGCTCCTCCGGCTCGGCCGCGGCGGCCCTGACCGGGGGCCGGTCCACCGTCCAGTCCAAGGTCCGGGCCGGTGCCGGCGCCTGGTCCCTGACCGGCTCCGACTGGTTCGAGATGGACACGGGCCGCCCGGTCAACCAGTACGCGGACACCACCGACGCAAGCACCGGGTTCGCCAACCGCACCGGCGTGACGGCCGTGGCGCCGCACCTGTCGTGGATCAACACGGCGGGCACGAGCGTCGACCACGACCACACCCAGGTCGTCACCACCCCACCCGACGACGTCCAGTTGCTGCTGCACCTCGACGGCTCGGCCGCGGATTCCAGCGGCAACGGGTTCGCAGGGACGCTGACGGGAGCCCCGGCGCCGACGTGGGGCCAGGCGCAGCCGAACTTCGGTGGGGCGTCGGGCGCCCTGCGCGTGACGAACGGCAACGACGTGGTCACGGTGCCGAGCGATCCGAAGCTGGAGCGGGGCAACGACTTCACCGTCGAGACCTGGTTCCGGACATCGTCGATCGCCAACGC
>JAOPYS010000051.1 GCA_025964465.1 Thermoleophilia bacterium | reverse complement strand
GCGCCGGCGATCCTGCTCGCGCAGGCGATCGGGCGCCTGGGCAACTACCTCAACCAGGAGCTGTTCGGCCGCCCGTTCGACGGGCCGTGGGCGCTGCGCGTGGACCGCGCCTTCCGCCCGGAGGGCTACGCGGACCACGCGACCTTCCATCCGACGTTCCTGTACGAGGCGATCGGCACCCTGCTGCTGAGCGCGCTGTTCGCCGTGCTGCTCGTGCGCTGGCGCAGCCGCACGCCCGGCATCCTGCTGCCGCTCTACGTCGCGGCGTACTCGGTCGTGCGCATCGCGGTCGAGCCCGTGCGCATCGACGAGGCGCACCACTGGTTCGGCGTGCGCCAGAACGTCTGGGTCGCAGGCTTCCTGATCGTCGCGGGCCTCGTCGTGGCGTTCGCCATGCGCCGCCGCGATCCCTCCACCCGCCGCGCCTCGACCGCCTGACGCGTCGGGCGGCTACCGGACCTCGGCGTGCGCGAGCAGCGAGTCGAGGCCGCCGTCCTCGAAGGCGGTGATGGCGCGCTCCACGGGGGGGTCCACGAGCAGGCGCTCGACGACCGCAAGCCACGGCTCGCCGCCCAGGTCGCGCGCGTAGGGGCGCGCCAGCTCGACGAGGTCGCGGGCCAGCTCGACCGCGTCGACCGGGGCGCCTCGCCCTGGCACGAGGAAGCGTGCGCGCGGCCCGAACTCCATGGCGCTCCAGCGGTTGTGGCGCTCGAGCGACTCGTTGGCGCGCGCGACCGGCCCGCCGTCGAGCACGTGCGCCGCCAGCGCCTGCAGCAGCGCCGCCATGCCGAGCGCGACCTCGACGTCGGGGTGTGCGTCGAACACGCGCACCTCGACCGTGCCGATCGACGGCACCGGCGCGACCTCCCACAGGAACCGCTGGTCACCGGAATTCTCGAGCTGGTGCAGCGCATGGACCGACGCGTACTCATCCATCCCCGAGAAGCGCGGGGTCGGGCCGGCCCAGAGCATCCGCCGCGTCACCTCTGCCCGCGCGGAGCGCCACGGCGCGCGCACGCCCCGCGCCACGGGCGAGTGCGCCGTGCAGGCGATGAGCAGCGGCACCCACGCCGCAAGCGCGTCGGTGACCCGCAGCGCCGCCGCCAGGTCGGGCATGCCGACGTGCACGTGGATGCCGTGGATGGACTGCTCCCCGAGCGTGCCCACGCGCGCGTGGAGCTCAGCGATGGTCTGGTGCGACGCGTTGGGCGACACCATGTCCGCGCGCACGACGAGGTCCGGGTGCATCCCGATCGCTGCCAGGCGCACGCCCGCCGCGCGGGCCCGCTCGACCGCGGCAGCGCGGACCGCGCGCAGGTCGACGTCGAGCTGCTCGAGCCGGTCGCACGCAGCGGTGTTCAGCTCGATGCTCGAGCGCAGCATCTCCGGCTTGAGCCATCCACCCGGCACGGCCACGGTGTCCCACGCGCCATCCAACAGCTGGTCGGCCACGGGTGCGGGGGCCCACCCGGCGCTCGCCTCGACCACCAGCAGCTCCTCCTCGATGCCGAGGGTGAGTGGTTCGGAGCTGGCGAAGGAGATCGCGTCCGGCATGGGACGGGGATGCCCGGAGGCCGCCCGGCGTGAACTCCGCGCGGGGTTCGTCGGTTCAGGTGTCGGTTGGGGGACATTTCCCCGTCACATCGGCTCGAACGGCATCGCGACGCCCTTTACGGATCCGCCGAATCGTCGTTTCCTGAAAGCGGAGCCGTGTCTGGACGGTGCGCGCTCCCTTGGACGACAACGCACGGACCACGGCCTGGACAGCCCCGTGCGACGGACGCAGGACGTGACACGCGTGGCAACGGTCAACCCATCGAGCCCATCGTCTTCGACGACGACGCCCAGCGGCGGCACGTCGGGCGCGGACGCGGCGGCGGTCTCCTCGGCCCAGTCGGGAGTCACCTCCGCCCAGCAGAAGGTCGACACGGCCGCCTCCGGCATCACCACGCTCGAGGCCGCTGCCACGAGCCTCGACGGCCAGGTCGCCCCTGCCCAGACCGCCTACACCGAGGCGCAGACCGCCTCCAGCACGCTCGGCACCGACCTCACCACTGCCCAGACCGCCGTCACCACGGCCACGACGGCATCCACCACCGCCCAGACCGCCTACGACACCGCGACGACCGCGGCCACCACCGCGACCACGGCCGTGACGACCGCGCAGACCGCCGCGACCACCGCCGACACCGCCTTCACCACGGCCAACACCGCGTACACGACGGCGCAGACCGCGAAGAAGACCGCGCAGACCGACTACACGACCGCGCAGACCGCCGCGACGACGGCGCAGACGGACTACACCACCGCGCAGACCGCGGCCACGACGGCCGGCACCGCGTACACGACGGCGCAGACGGCGACGCAGACCGCGACCACGGGCTACACCACCGCGCAGACCGCGACCACGACCGCCACCACGGCCTACACCACGGCGCAGACCACCACCGCGACGGCGACGACGGCCTACGGCACCGCGCAGACCGCGTCGACCACGGCGCAGACCGGCGTCACCACCGCGAAGGCCACGCTGACCACCGCCGATGGCGCCGTCACGACCGCGCAGGGTGACGTCACCAAGGCGAACTCCGCAGTCACCACCGCGACCGGCGCCCTCTCGACGGCAACGGGCGCCGTGACGACCGCGAAGTCGCGCGTGTCGACGGCCGAGGGCAAGGTCGGCTCCGCGCAGTCGGACGTCAGCAGCGCCGAGGGCGAGCTGAGCCGTGCGCAGGCGCGCCTCAACGACCCCAAGGACACCGGCGCGCAGGCCGCGGTCAACGCGGCGCAGGGCAAGCTCAGCGCCGCGCGCGGTCGCCTCTCCGCCGCCAAGGGCGAGGTCACCTCGGCGAAGGCGGCCCTGACGCAGGCCCAGACCGCCGAGACGCAGGCCAAGGCCGCGCTCGAGCGCGCCAAGACGGAGGCCGAGGCTGCGAAGCGGCGCCTCGTGGCCGCGCAGGAGAAGCAGAAGGCCGCGAAGGAAGCGGTGACCAAGGCCGAGGCGGCGCTCAAGGCCGCGAAGGAGGCCGAGGCCGAGGCCAAGACCGCGCTCGACAAGGCGAAGGCCGACGAGCTCAAGGCCAAGACCGCGCTCGACAAGGCGAAGGCCGACGAGCTCAAGGCGAAGACCGCGCTGGACAAGGCGAAGGAAGCCGAGACCAAGGCGAAGACCGCGCTCGACAAGGCGAAGGAAGCCGAGACCAAGGCCAAGACCGCGCTCGACACCGCGACGGAGGCCGAGACCAAGGCCAAGACGGCGCTCGACACCGCCAGGGAGGCGCAGACCAAGGCCAAGGGCGACCTCACCAAGGCGAAGGACGCCGAGACCAAGGCCAAGACCGCGCAGACCACGGCGAAGGACAACCTCGACAAGGCGAAGGAAGCCGTCACCAAGGCGCAGGCCAAGCTCACCGACGTCAAGACGAAGGTCGACGCCGCCAAGGCCGAGGTCGACGCCGCGAAGGCGAAGCTCGACGACGCGACGTCCAAGGCCAGCGCCAAGAAGACCGAGCTGGCCACGGCGCGATCGTCGCTCGCCTCGGCGCGCTCGGAGCTGACCGCCGCCCAGGCCCGGCTGACCGCCGCGCAGGACAAGGCGAAGCCGAAGCTGAGCGTCCAGACCGATTCCCAGGCCACGGCGGCCGAGGACGCCAAGAAGAAGAAGGCGCAGGCCGCGGCGATCGACGCCGCCGTCACGCCCGAGGAGAAGGCGCGGCTCCTCGCCGACCAGAAGGCGCTCGCCGACCAGGAGGCGAAGATCCGCGCGCAGGAGGCGGAGGCCAAGACGACGCCGATCTCGGTGCGTGGCCTCGACCCCGAGGACCGCCGCGCCATCCAGGCCGCGAACACCACCAACACCTCCAACACCACCGCGCAGATCACCAACGCGCGCGAGACCTACTACAAGACGCACGACTACTACGTCGACGCGGACGGCACCACGTACGTCGCCACCGTCAACCCGACGACGGGTGACGTGAAGCTGGAGCGCGACGACGAGCAGCCGGCCAAGCCCGCCACCGCGACCGCACCGGCCACCCCCGCGACCACCAGCAACCGCACCGCGACGATCAAGGTCGACAACTCGCGGCAGGACGTGGCGGTCACCAAGACCGTCCCGACCGGCAAGCCCGACGAGGTCAACCAGACCCGGACCGAGACGGTCAACACGGCGCCGAACGGCAAGGCGACGGACTCGCAGATCCGCCTGGAGCAGGAGCGCAAGAACAAGGACGGCTCGACCGACACGAGCAAGACCGAGGAGAACTACAACGCCACGGGCATCGCCACGAGCCGCGAGCAGGAGCAGCGGCACCTCGCGGTCAATGGCGACTCCACGCGCGACGACACCAAGACCACCTTCGCCGCCGACGGCAAGACCGCCGCGCAGACCGTCGTGGCGAACGAGCAGCGCACCGCCGGCACGACGTCCAACCGCGAAACGACGACCAACCTCGCGGCCGATGGCGCCACCCCGAAGGACCAGACGATCGTCGAGTCGGGCACCGACAAGCCGACGACGACCGCGCACACGGGCTTCACCGCAGCGGGCGAGCCGGCGACGACCTTCATCTCGCGCGACGCGAACGGCACGGAGCTGCCGAACGGCATCACCCCGACCGAGTACGTCGTGTGGGGCGCGGACGGCAAGCCGAGCAAGCGCCTCACGGGCGGCACGGCGATCACCGAGGGCGAGTACTCGACCTTCGCCACGACCGGAACCAAGCCCGCGGTGCCTTCCGCCGGCACGGAGCCGAAGCCCGAGGACTTCTTCAACGACGACCTCGACATCGACGACTTCGACGACGCGACCAAGAAGTTCGAGGACGCCCACAAGAAGTGGGAGGACAACAAGAACGCGATCCAGACCGCCAACGCGTTCAACGAGGTCGACCCGGCGTCGATCCCCGGCACCGAGGACCCGATCAAGTGGACGCGCGGCGACGGCGGACGCTTCAAGGGCGAGCCCCTCCAGGGCAACCTGGTCGCTCCGCTCACGCCGTCTGGCACGACCCCGAGCGTGTTCGACGTGCCGGCGCAGCTGCAGACGCGCGCCAGCGCCGCGGCCATCGACCAGTCGCCGCCGGCCACCGACAAGGCTGCGTTCGCCAAGCTCGACACCGAGCAGCACGCGTACGAGACGCAGGTGGCGGGCGCCAAGACCGACGCCGAGCGCCAGCAGATCATGTCGGCCTACTTCGCCGACCACCCCTACTGGATCGACCGCGGCCCCAAGCCCGATTCACAGCCCGTGCTCGAGGCGTCGGCGTGGTCGAACGGCACGCCCGGATCCACGATGTTCGGCGGCAGCCGCGCCGCGAACCCGCACGCCACGATGGCGCGCACCGGCATCTCCGGTCAAGACGACCAGGGCCAGCCGGCCACGCTCGACATCGTCACCAACCGGTACATCGACGGCACCAAGGACGATGTCACCCGCACCAGCTACGACGGGCCGGCCGGCGCGTCGCGCGTGGTCGTGACGGGCGAGCACTCCAACGCCGCCGGCGTCATCACCGAGCGCGATCGCAACGCGCAGAGCCAGGTCGCGCGGACCAAGGAGGGCCTCGAGCCCCTGGCCGTGACCGAGATCTCGAAGGAGCGCTTCAACGAGACGACCGGCAAGCCGCAGGGCGAGCAGTACTACGCCGTGGCGCAGAGCGACAGCCGCATGACGTCGCTCGAGGAGAAGAAGGACTACTACACCACCGACGGCATCATCTTCGACACCAAGATCGAGGAGACGCAGGAGTCGCGCAACTGGGACGCCGGGCAGGTCAACGACTTCCTCGGCCAGAACCAGTCGATCATCGACCGCGCCCGCACGGGCAAGTTCAACCCGAACGAGGACGGCACGAACGTCACGGTGCCGGCCGCCGGGTCGTTCTACGCGCACACGAACACCGACATCGACTACGACGCGACGGGCGTCGCGATCCACGAGCAGGTGGACTCGCAGACCTCGACGGTGGCGGACGCGGGCGACGAGAACCACAACGGCGTCAAGATCACGGCGACCGACACGCACAAGGAGCTCGGCACCCCGGGTGGCACCGCGCCCATCTTCGACGCCGACGGCAGGCGCATCGTCAACGAGGTGTCGACCGGCACCATCAAGACGACCGAGTACGACCCCGACGCCGGCACGGCGGGCGGCAACCACGGGCTCGGCCACCAGTTCCGCGAGAACACGAGCGTCACCTACGGCACGACGACCGACCCCGCCGGCAAGGCCGTCGCCGGATCGCAGTGGTCCACGCCGCTCACCACGCAGACGCTGCGCGAGGGCTTCGACAACGACTGGATCTTCGAGGAGAAGCAGCTCAAGACCGAGCCGGGCAAGGACGGCGCGCCGTTCCAGCTGGTGATCGACGGCGAGGGCGACGACGCCCACCCCGTCGAGGTCAGGTACGGCGACGAGGTGTACGGCGCCGACGGCAAGAAGCACGAGCTCGAGCGGCCGGACAACGACCCCTTCGGCGATGGCCCCTCGATCCACCACGAGGACCTCGACTTCGCGGACAAGTTCGAGGAGTTCATGGAGGGGTGGGGCGGCAAGATCATCGGCGGCCTCGGCGTGGTCGCGGGGCTTGCGCTCATCGCCACCGGCGTCGGCAGCCCGCTCGGTGTCGCGCTGGCCGCGGGTGGCGTGGCGCTCGCCACGACGCAGTTCGCCTACACGGCGCTTAACTACAGCCAGGGCGAGGCCAGCGGCCTCGACCTGGTCATCTCCGGCGCCGGCGTCGTGCTCTCCGCCATCCCGGCGATCACCGGCGTGCGACAGCTCGCTGCCACCGGACGCGCCGCCGAGGCGCTCAACGCCGCGCGGGCCGCGGGTGCGACCGAGGAGGTCGCGCAGACCGCTGCGAGCACCATCCTGCGGGAGGGCACCGAGAACGGCCGCGCGGTCGAGACGGCGCTCAAGGCAGGCGAGGTCACGGAGAAGGGCCTCGACGGCAAGGATGCGTACGACGCCGGGCGCGCTGCGCTCCAGGGCGACTTCTACGGCGCGGGGCTCATGCTCATCGCGGTGGGTGGCGGTTCGGCGATCGGCCGTGTGCGCTCGCGCGTCGGTGTCCCCGGGCCGACCGGCGCGCCCGACGGCGGCAACCCGCTGCCTGACACCAACCTCCCCGGCACCCCCGGCAACCCGACCGGGACGCCCGACACGAACCTTCCCGGCACCCCCGGCAACGGCGCCCCGTCCGCGACGGGGAGCAACGGCCTGCCCACGAACCCGGGCACCGGCACGCCCGGCTCGTCGACCAACGGTGGCGGCGCGAGCAACCCGCTGCCGACGCCCGACCTGAACGGCCCGACCCCGGCGACGCCGCGCCCGACCGCGCCGTCCTCGAGCACCTCCACGTCCTCTGGTGCGCCGACCGTGCGCACCAATCCGGCGCCCGACACGACGTCCACGCGGCGCACGCTCGGCGGCGACAACACCGGCAGCCCCGCCCCGGCGGGTGGCGGCAACGGCGCTCCGGCAGCGACCAACGCGGGTACCCCCGCGGCGACCAACGCGGGCGGCACGCCGGACGGCACGAGCCAGGTCGCGGGTGCGCGCGGTGACGGGGCCGCCTCCACCACGCCGGCCACGCCCACGGCTCCGACGACCCCTGCGCTCGCGACGACCGCGCCCGACGGCACCGCCGGCGCGACCGTGCCCGCGAGTGACATCTCGCCCGAGTGGCTGCGGGTCAACGGCGACCGCGTGGGGCGTCCCGCCGACCTGAGCCGCGGCGAGCCCGGCGCCGTGCCGTACACGGTCGACGCGCAGGGCAACGTCAACGGCTACGGCGTCATCGGCGCCGACGGCACCGCCGACTTCAACGTCACGCTCCAGCGCGACGGCACATGGGCGGTCCAGGTGCCCACCGTGCGTCCCGACGGCGGCCGTTTCCTCAACAACCGAACGCCCATCGCGCGCCCCGCCTCGTCGCTCGAGGCGCCGAGCCCGCTCTCGGACGCCGACGTCGCCAGCTCCGTCGCGGCGCGCTCCGACGCCGTGCGCGCCGGCTACCCCGATCCGACCGTCTCCACGGACGTGATCTCCCACGTGGCCCGTCGCCACCTCCCCGGCCACATGCCGTCGGACGGCAGCCTCGGCCCGGGCCAGGCCATCGACGGCGCCGGCAACATCGGCTACTACACCGCGGACGGCATCTTCCACAAGGAGGACTTCACCCTTCCGGCAGGGCAGTTCCGCAACGGCAGCACCGTCGAGGACGTCCAGGGCCTGGTCCAGGACACGCTCGATCGCGGCGTGTGGACGCGCGACGCATCCTCGGGCGCGGCCCGCGTGGTGCTGCGCCATGACTCGACGATCGGCGTCGACGCCGACGGGGTCACGCCGGCGAACTACACCGAGGTCATCGTCCGGCCCGACGGCACCGTCGCGACGGCGTACCCGGTCGCGGACCCGAACCTGCGCGGCGCGCTCGCCGCCGATTCCGGCGCATCCGTGCCCGCGCGCACCACGACGCCCACTGCCGACGGCGCTGCAACCTCGCCCACTGCTGCGGGCGCCGCCGCTGCTCCTATCCCGGGCGCCCCCGGGCCGGACGCGCCGAGCATCTTCGGCATCGGCCGGGAAGTTCCCCTGCCGCACTTCTCCGGCCCCCGCGTGGAGGCCCCGATCGCTCGACAGTTCGACGTCGCCGGCGGGCTCCCGCTCCGGCTGCCCGACGCGCACCCGGTGGTCACGGACCTGCTCGGCACGCAGGTGCAGCTGCCGGGCGATCGCCTGGGCTGGAACGTCCGGCGCGACGCGAACGGCCAGCTGAGCCTCACCCGCCAGCTCGACCGCGGCGCACGCATCGACGACGTCATCGCACAGAACCCCGACGCCGTCGCTCGCGCGGGCGGCCCCGACGCGGTGCGTGCGAACCCGTCGCTGCTCGCCGGCGCGCAGCTCAACGTCGTGCGCAGCAACGGCCAGTTCGAGTCGGGCTGGTCGATCTCCAACGTGTCGCCCGATGGCACGCTCAACCTGACCACGCGCCAGTCCCGCCCGACCGACGTCGGCGAG